>JBDRGJ010000106.1:0-4192 GCA_043817835.1 bacterium | reverse complement strand
GATATTGTGACCTGGTTGAGGTAAGTCTGCCAGGCTGTCCATGTGTTGGTGGTGTTGAGCACGTTGGCCCCGCCGCTTAAGGAATCCGCGTAAGCCTTTGAAACCGCTGCTGTGTCGCCGGAAGGCGTGGCGGGCAGACCGAGGAGTTCGCCCCCGCCCGAGACCGTTATGTTGCGGCCGGAGGCAAGGATTAACGAACCGTCGGCAGAGAAGCTGCTTTTGCTTATAGAACCGAACCAGGCATCGCCCTGTACATCGAGAATTGCGCCGGGAGTAAGGGTGCCTATTCCCACTCTGACTCCGTTGTTGGCATTGAGAGCAAGCGGGTCTCCGTCGATGATCAGTGGGAGATAATTGAGGGTATTCCTGTTGTAACTGAGTATTGTCCCCCCCAAAGCATTTTGATAGGAAATCTCCACGCCAAGGCCGCTGGCAGGAGCGTTGCCTCCATCATCAAGGAACTGCGCTCTTCCGTTGGATAATGTTAGCAGGGCAGCAGGCGATGTCGTGCCCATGCCTATCCGGCCGGCGTTAATCACCAGGGTTGAAGTTCCCACGGAGAAGGCGTTGCCTGTGACAGTCAGCGTGGAGTCGATAAGGGTCAAGGGACCTGTCATGGAGTCTCCGGCTTTCAGAACTTTGGTCGGGTCTGTAACGCCGCTGGCGGCGGAACAAACCCAGACTGTACCGTTCCATTTCGGCATTTCATCAAGAGCACATCCGCTCTGATTGAGCTTAGCCAGGGTGATAACGCCGTCGTCTATTTGGCCGGCATTATTGATTGTTCCAAATGCTACGGAAGAAATACTGAGCACCAGACTGCCGTCCGCGGCCGGAAGCCTGCCGGAAGAATCGAGCCGGACAAGAGTGTCGGGCAGGTTGAATATATTTCCCTGAAGAGTTACAGAAGAAGGCAGAGCGGAGAATACACTTCCCTGCAGGTGCAGGCTGGCCTCGTCGGCGGTGTAGGACGAGCCGCCGTCGTCGGTACCGCAAACCCAGGCCGAGCCGTTGAACTTCGGCACCGCTCCGTTAAAACAACTGCTGGCATTGAGCTTGTCCAGAGTGACTATGCCGTCGACAATCTGGTCGGAAGCATTGATGGCCCCCGCGGATACTGAAGACGCTGTGGAGGCGTGCAGGGCTTCAAAGGCGTAAGGCGCCGCCTGCAGCCGGATTCTGGGGGTCAATGATTCGTACGTGCCGGAGCAGTTGGCGTCAGGGTCTATCTGTATTTCGAGCCAGACTGCGGGGTTATTGCCGAAAACAGAGGCCGGGATGCCGCCTGCTGTTGCAGATCCCACTTCCACCTCGTATCGGCCTTTTGAAACCGGGACATCGCAGCGGCTTTCGGTAAAAAGAGGCACGACACCTGAAGGAGAGGCATAAAGCACGAAGTTTATGTCCTGGGGCGAGTCTACGGGGAGGTTGCTGAGTTTATTGACAAGATAGCCCTGGTAATTTATGGTCTGGGTCACTGCCGCACAGCTGTTGTGGATGGCGGCAAAAAACACAGCCTGGAACAGAAGAATAGATAAAAAGACTTTGACCGCTGCAGATTCTAAGCCTGTATGCGGAATTACCGGTTTTTTCATGCTAATTCCACCGTTCGCAATATTTTCGTACGCGTTCCAGAAAACGCACACATTTTTGATTATAGCGGTTTTGACCGGCTTTGTCTTCATCGCATTGGAAAATTTCATAAATTCCTCCTCCGGCTTACCTTATCACAACCATTGTGCCGTTGTAAACCTTGCCCTCAGATTCAATCTGGTAAATATACACTCCGCCGGAAACCACTTGTCCTCCGGCCTTTGCATCCCATTCCAGCGAATTGGCCACCGGTCCGGCTTTCATATCGGAAACAAATGCCCCTTTCAGGTCATAAATTTTGCCGGTTACAGCGGAATCTCTGGGATTGTCGAATACAAAAACCGAGGTGTCATTCTTTTTGTCGCCATTCGGCGTGATGAGCTTGTTGGAAAGCCCTGAAAGGTCGGCATTGAAGCCTCCGGCGCGCTCAACGGTGCGTATCTGGTATTTTCCGAGCATGCTGGTGCGGATGAGAATTTCACTGTTTTCCTCATCCAGTTTGCCGTAAAGCTGAACCCACTTGGAGCCGTTATACCAGTAGACGCTTATCTGATCAGGCGTGGGCAACACCGCGGAAGGCGATATGAGAAGGCCCTCCTGGTTGTAATGCAGATGCAGATAGGCCCAACCCGGAAGTTCTAACGTGGCATTTTTTTCCAAACCGGCCATATAAGCCGTGAATTCTATGGACTTAAGCACCCTGCCGACCAGTTCTTCCGGATGGTCGACAGCATTGATTGAATTAACTGACAACACATTGCTTCCAATGAACTGAGAGAGATTTTCCACGGGTATCTCAAGCATGCTTTGTTTGTCCGAAGCGACCACATAAGCAGACTTGGAATACTTGGCGCGGATAATGGATGGGACGGACAGCCCAGTGGCATTCTCAGCGCGTACCTGGTAGTAGTATTCCTTTCCGTCCAGTTCCGGCGTTCCGGTCCAACTGAGGGTGCCGGTGGAAACCGAGGCTATCAATTCCCATCCGTCGCCTCTGGGAGTAGTTGAACGGTATAGATTGTATCCCTTCAGCTCATAGGGATAACTGGGAGCGGCCATGGAATTGAATCTGACGCGGTTGGAATAGGCTATTGAGGGAAGCCATTTGAGATGCACCTCTTCGCCTGATGAGAGACTGATATCCAGACCCAGCGGCGCCATGGGTGTAGGCGGAATATACCTGGAGATTTCGGACCTGACGATATGTTCGTTGATGCTCTGCACCGCGAAATAGTATGTGGTTCCGGCGGCAAGTCCTGTCACCATACGGGTTTCCGTGGCGCCGGATGCAAGGGGTGTCCAGTTTTGGGTATATTCGGCGGCATTCCGGAAATCGTTCTCCGTGTCCAGCGGATTCGGGGAATAGCGTACTATGTAGCGGGTTGTGTCACCGATGTTTCTTTCCCAGTCGCCTGCAGGAGTTGTCCATTTGAGAGTCACGCTGCTACCGAAGATTTCGGCCACATGCAAATCGATTATCCGGGCCGGAACAGGCAGGCGTTTTTCCCTTCCGCTTCCCGCCGCATAGGATGCAGAGCCGGAGGCTGATGAACCTGTCTCATCAGAAGTGGCGGAGGTTTCAAAACTGGCTGAAGTTAATTTCCCCCCTGCCTGCCCGTAGTCACCGTTGAGTTCGGTGAAAGACACGCTTTCAAACCTGCCGGCAAACAAAGCAGAAGCCGCTCCTGAAAAGACCAGAGCGGCGAGAAGAAATGTTTTTCTGTTCTGTTTGCCGGGCATAGCGTGTTACAACCTACGCGCGTTACTATACCCGTAATATATACTTAAATTGCGACTGCGCTATTACAGAGCCACGACAGTATGGGAAATAAGCAAAAACCCATTTAATTCACCTTTTAAAGCAATTAAAAGGGTTTATCAAGCTTTAAAGAATGGGTTTTAACAGCGGATTTGCGGGCTGGAGATATGATGCCGTGGTTAAAAACGGTGAAACCGGCGGTTTTTATCCGCTTATTCAGACAAGAACAAGACCGCGGCATACCCGAAGTCTCCCCTTGCAGTGACCTTTTTGATGGAGGAATTCGAATAAAAAAAAGGCGGGTTTTAACTTCAACTTTCCTGGCGCATTATGTTTATTTCAATCCTGCGATTGGCGGCACGGCCTTCAGGAGTGTCATTTTTTTGGATTGGACGGTATTCGCCGTAGCCCAGCGCGGAGAGTCTGTGGGGAGGGACTCCGGCTTCGGTCAAAAATATGAGAACGGCGAATGCCCTTGCTGCGGAAAGTTCCCAATTTGAGACATACTGCGAATGGGGCCCCATCGGGCGATCATCCGTATGGCCTTCCACCTGCAGCAGGTTGGGAAGTTCGACAAGCACGTCGGCAAGTTTCTTAAGGTGCGGGATGGAAGCCGGCTTCAATCCCGCTTTGCCCGGGTCAAAAAGAATAGCATCCAGAAAAGTGAGCCTTATCCGGTTGGGAAATACCTCCAGTTTTGCTATTTGCTGAATTCCGTGCTTCGAAAAGATTTCGGTGATTGCCTCGGTAGGTTTGCCGAACTGTTCCTCCACCGCTTTCATGCTGAACTGGTCGCGTATGTCCTTGGAAGTGGAGAAAGTGAACAGAAGAAGGAAGAAA
>JBDRGJ010000105.1:0-3100 GCA_043817835.1 bacterium | reverse complement strand
GCGCAGGATTGAAGGAGGTCCCCCTTGCGGAGAATCACTTCGCCTTCAAGATTACCCCGGGAAATTTCGGACATGGTACGGCGTATTTTCAGGATCGGCCCGGCTATTTTGTGGGTAATGAACGTTCCGACCGCAAAATTGACGGCCACCACCGGAACGACGGTGACGATAAGCACCTTAAAAAACTGAAATACCTGGTCGGGCCGCTCCCATTCCTTTGCTATTGTGATGGCCTTGTAAAATCCCCACCCGAATAAAAAGGCCTGGAGGGTTATGAGCAATATGAGGCTTATGATGAGCGGGAACTGTATTTCCGGGTCTATATAAAACTGCCAGCGCTTTCCCCATTTATTCATAAGCCCTCGGTTTTTGCTTTTTCTTTCTCTTTTTTTGTCTTCTGCGCCTGCCGGTAAGCGCCAAACCGTTTTTATCTGTTTAACACCGTCACTTCCAGTCTTTCTTCGATATCCCGCGTCCCCGGCTTGGAGCGCGCCGCCACTGCTTTCTCAGGCAGCAGTAGACGCGCGGAAAGTTCCCTGTCGCAGGACTCTGCCGCCGACCGGACCCACTGCGCATCCGAGCGGTTCAGATAAGCCGTTGCTTCGATGTTCAAGCCGGGATGATATCTCTGGATAATGCCGGCGGTCTCGCGGATGAGCGACTTTCCATAGGCCGAAAGATTCCCCTTTTCAGCGTTGAACATCATCCTTGCCGCAAGGTTTATGACGAATCCCTGCGGGGCCTGAATGCTCAGACCCGCCACGGCAAAAGGCCTGTCCATGGCGGTATGGGAACGGCCGTTCGGATCCCGGTAGGTCAGCACACCTGTGTAGACCTGCCCGACCGACAGCCACTTCCCGTCATCGCTGCGCCCCTCGAAAATCAGCGTGTCCGGAGGCAGGCCCTGCCCCTCGAACTTTTTGAAGATTTTCCCGGCGGTATCAACCACCACCATTTGCCAGGCAGCTTTCGATTTTGCTTTCCTGGATTGTTTCTCTTCGTATATTTTGGAAAGCTCTTTCCGGGGGTAAAATATCCTTGCGGGCTCCCCTTTCCACGCGAGCACGATACGGTTTGACGAGGGGACGGCCACGTAGGGGGACCTGGCTATGCCGGTTACAAAGTGCGTTGACTGGATGATATCGGAGGGGATTTTAAACCTCACTTCATCCTCTGTTCTGAGCACGGATTCCAGGGGAGACTCTTCCTTAAGGTCAAGATTCAGGACGGGCTTTTCGCTCGTCAACGGCCTTTTCCCTTCGGCCTGAATCAGCACGTCCGGAAGCTGTCCCTTTTCCTGCGCTGCGTGCCGCGTGCCTCCGGCGCTGCTAGCGGCCTGCTCTGCGTGCCGCGTGCCTCCGGCGCTGCTAGCGGCCTGCTCTGCCGCAAGCACGCAGCCCGGCAAACAGCAGGCGATGATGCACAGATAGCGGACGGGAGAAGATAAATTTGACTTAAGGGTTTTCATTTCAACTGGAACCTGAAGGTGATAATTCCCCACTGGTCTGCCTCCTCTGAGCCGGCCTTTGGAAGCGGAGCAAAAATCCATTTTTTCAGGGCTTCCATGCTTGAATTGTCCAGCTCCTTGTATCCCGACGTGCTTTCAAGAAACAGCTTGTCTCTGACGCCCCCCTCCGGTGAGACGAAGAAGCGTATGACCACCTCGGCTTCCACACCCCTGGTTTTTGCCCAGTCGGGATAATCCGGAAGGGAGATGGAGACGACCTTGCGCTGCGCCAGCGGCCCGCTGATCTCGACCGCTTTCTTTTTAGGGCCGCCCGGCTCAAGGGCTTTTTCCTGGGCCGCCGCCGGAGCGGGTTTGAACACGTCCTGGGCCGGAAGCGCCGGCCTGGCTATGGCGCGGGTCTCGAGGGATATTCCCCCGCTGCCCTTGCCGTAGCCCATGGGAAGCCGGGCCGACGGCACTGCGGCGCTGCGCCTGGCAGCGGGGGCTTCTTTGAGGAGATCCATCGCGGTTTCCTGGACTCCGAAACTCGCCTGTGAAGTCGCGGAAACCCTCGGTCTGGGAACGTTCAGTTCCGCAAACTTTGCCGGCCGGACAACCTGCGCACCGGAATCTATGCGGATGGCCGGCGCTGCCTCGCGCACGGCGACGCGGCCCACGGCTTCCAGATTAAGCGCCCGGGATTCTGCCAGTTCGGACTCCGGAATCCTGGATGTTTCAAGCTTCGCCTTTATGTCGGCAAAGCTCGCCTCCTGGCTGCGCGGAAGCTCCGCCGAGGCAAGCTTTATTGCCTGCTCCCTTTCAGGAGGCCGGCCTTTGTCCACCAGGCGCTCCGGAGTGGAAAGCATTTCCTGCATGCGGGAGAGACGCTCCCGGGGAATTTCCTGAGGCTGCGACTCCTGTGGCTGGGAAGGTTTAAACGCCGGAAGCGCCATTTTCAGAAATTCGAAGATGTTCTTTGGCTCGTGTTGGGCCGGAAGCGCCTGAACCGGGGCAGGCTGCCGCATTTCCAGGAATTCCACCCGCGCGAGGACGATCTCATTTTGAGTCTGCGTCATCTTCAAAAAAAAGTACAGCCCTAAAACAGCACCGTGCAAAGTAAGGGATATGGAAGTTGAATGCTGTATCCTCTTTTGGTCGGTTATCACGGGCGCCCTCTCTTTTTAGCGCGCTGTTTCTGCTCGGTGGCAATGGCGAAATCCCTGGCTCCGGCCCGTTTTGCCATGTGAAGGGCTTTCAGCGTGTATAAATGGGGCGTTTCCCTGTCGGCCCGCACTATGACGTAGCGGTCGCGGCTTTCCGCCACCTTCTCGGAAAGATTTTGTTCAAGGGCCGCAGGATTCATTTCCTTCTCGTTCAACGCCCATCTGCCGTCCCTGGTGATGGTTATGGTTATATTGTCCTTTCCCTTGCCTTCTTCGGTGAAGGCCTTCGGAAGTTCCACGGACAGACTGGGCTGCATCAACAGCGGAGCCGCGACCATGAAGATGATGACCAGAACCAGGCATACATCCACAAGCGGAGTTATGTTGATTCCTGTTATCTGTCCCTGTCCGCTCATTCCGGATGAAGCCATAAGTCAGATCTTCCCGGCCTTCAGGGCCTGCACTGCGTACCGCGTGCCTCGACTCCGTC
>JBDRGJ010000104.1:0-4198 GCA_043817835.1 bacterium | reverse complement strand
GGCTGTGGCAATAGGGGCTTACGCTTTTGCGCTGCATAAACTATGAATATGAAAGAGAAACCGATAATAGTTAAAAAACCATGGGGGCAGGAAAATATTTTTGCTTCTGCGCCCGGCTTGTATCTGGGCAAGATACTCGTCATAAATAAAGGCGCCCGTCTGAGCCTCCAGTACCATACAAAAAAGCATGAGACCCTTTATGTCCTCAAAGGCAGATGCCTTATGGAGATAAACGGAAAAGCCGTTGTTTATAAACCGGGAGAAGCAGCGCCCATCCCTACCGGCACAAGGCACCGTTTCGCCGCCCCCTACGGCAGGGTCACCCTTCTTGAGGTCTCAACCTATCATCCCGATGACACCGTAAGGCTTAAAGATGATTACGGACGTTCCAAAGGACAGGGTATATGGTAGAGGGGATCGGGTAGAGTAAGAATAATGATAAAAACAGTATGCATGGTTTTAACCTTGCCTGCGTTGAGGCATGTACCTTTTTAAACTGAAGGTAAACAACTATTTTGCAGCGAGGTGGCATCAATGAGAAAGACCCTGGCAATCGTATTCGCCGGAGGGCGCGCGGAGGAGATGTCCGTCCTCACGTTCCGGCGCCCGAAGGCGGCGGTGGTATTCGGCGGGGCGTACAGGATGATAGACTTTGCCCTTACAAACCTGGCCAACACGCCTTCTGTGGAGAACGTCGGCATCCTGACGCAGTACCGGCCGTCGTCGCTTGTGGACCACGTCGGCATCGGACTGGCATGGGATTTTGTAGGCTCGTCCCGGGGAATCCGTATCCTGCCGCCCCATCTTAGGCTCTCAGGCTCAGAATGGTACCGCGGCACCGCGGACGCCCTGTTCCAGAACATGGACTATCTGGACCTTCATCAGCCCGACGATGTTCTTATCGTCTCCGGAGACCACGCCTACAGCATGAATTACGAGCCGCTTCTGCGCTTCCACCTTGAGCACGCGGCCGACGTAACCATGGCTGTAACCCCGGTGGACATCGACCCTTCGCGCTTCGGCATAGCGGAGATCAACGCGGAGGGCCGCGTTATAAGCTACATGGAGAAACCCGATAATCCCCGGACCAACCTTGCATCCATGACTGTGTACGTTTTCCGGAGGGAGGTCCTCATTGAGGAACTCAAGCGGCACGCGCACAGCCAGACTCCCCCTAAGTCTTTCCAAATCTACGACGAAATCCTTCCCGGCCTTATAGAGCGAAGGCGGGCTTTCGGCTGGATCCACCACGGGCGGTGGGATTACGTACGCACGCTGGACGCCTATTTTCAGGCCCACCAGGGCATGCTTGGCGCCCCTCCCCCGGTGGACATGGCATCGTGGAAAGTGCGCACGAATCCATGGTCCCCCGGAGCGCCGTTTCAGACCATGGCGCGATACCGGCCGGGTGCCGTGGTGCGCGATTCTCTTGTTTGCGGAGGCTGCGATATCGCCGGCACGGTGGAACGCTCTGTCCTGTCGCCTGGCGTAAAAGTAGCAAGGGGCGCGGTCGTGCGCGACTCGGTCATCTGGGGCGGTGTTGCGGTTGAGGAAGGGGCGGTGCTGGACAGGGTTATCTGCGACAAGCGCTGCGTCGTGGGCCGGGGGGCGGTCGTCGGCCACGGCGACGGGACGGCGCCCAACGGCGAACTGCCGCGCTCTCTCACCTGCGGAGCTACGGTTTTGGGAATGGACGTGCGCGTCCCTGAAGGGGTCAGGATAGGCAGGAACTGCGTTATCTACCCGGGAGCGGGGAAGACCCATATGACCTCCAGTGATGTTCCATCCGGAAGTACCGTGAGCACTCCGGCTCCGTAAAGAGCAAACCATGAAAGCTACCATCATATCCAGGGAGTACCCGCCCGACGTCTATGGCGGTGCGGGGGTGCACGTTAAATTCCTGGCCCGCGAACTGGCCAGGCGCATGCAGGTGGAAGTCCGCTGTTTCGGCGAGCAGGACTCGTCCGAGTCAAACCCGACAGTAAAAGGCTACCGGGCCTGGGAACGCATGTGGGAGGGGGAAGAACCCCGCTTCAACTCTCTGCTCGGGACCTTTTCAACGGACCTGTCCATGGTGCGGGACCGTATGGACAGCGACATAGTGCACACCCATACATGGTACGCCTCGCTGGCGGGCTACATGGCCAGGACCCTTTACGGCATCCCGTTCATCGCAACAGTGCACAGTCTTGAACCCCTGCGTCCCTGGAAGGAAGAACAACTCGGCAGAAGCTACGAGCTTTCGTCATGGGCGGAAAAGCTGGCGCTGGAAAACGCCGACCGCGTCATCGCCGTTTCCAAACACTCGCGCGAGGACGTGCTTAAATTTTTCAACATCAAGCCGGAACGCCTGGCAGTCATCCATAACGGCATAGACCTGAACCTTTACCGTCCGCTCGGGACCGACGGCACACGCCGGGCTTTCGGCATCGGCAAAGACTATATCCTCTTTGTCGGAAGGGTCTCCCGTCAGAAAGGCATCGAGCACCTCATTGACGCCGTGCAGTGGCTGGACCCCGGAGTGCAGTGCGTCTGCTGCACCAGCGCGCCCGACACAAAGGAATTCGAGGACGAAATCCGGGCCAAAATAGCCGGCGAACCCCGCATCGTCTGGATAAACTCCCTGCTGCGCGAGGAACAGTATGTGGAGCTCTACAGCAACGCGCGGGTATTCGCATGTCCGTCTGTGTACGAACCATTCGGCATCATCAACCTGGAATCCATGGCCTGCGAGACCCCTGTGGTGGCCAGCGCCGTCGGAGGGATTCTGGAGACTGTTGTGGACGGCGTGACCGGGCTGCTTGTGGAGCCGGCCAATCCCCGGGCACTGGCGGATGCCATCAACCGCCTGCTGCGCGACCGCCCTCTGGCGGAGAAGTTAGGTAAAAACGGCCGCCGCAGAGTTGAGGAACACTTTTCCTGGACCACTATCGCGGAGAGGACCGAGAAGCTGTACGAAGAGGTCATCAGGGAACATCGGGCCGCTTCAACCGGCCCTGAGCGTTAAAAAGGAAGCATCTTACATGTAATTTGACCATGATTAAATTAGCCGATGTTAATTCAAAATTACTTAAAGCTCATTACGCTGTGAGAGGCAGGATTGTCATCCGTGCGCAGGAGCTGGAAGAACAGGGGAAAAAGATAATTTACTGCAATATCGGCAATCCCCAGGCATTGAAGCAAAAGCCGATCACGTTCATCCGCCAGATGCTGAGCCTGATTGAGTATCCTGCCATCATTGACAAGGCCGAAGCAGCAAAGCTTTTTCCCGCGGATGTCATCAGACGGGCAAAAATGATCCTTGAGAAAAATCCGAGCGGAACCGGGGCATATACCCAAAGCGCGGGAATTCCGTTCATACGCGAAGCTGTGGCTGATTTCATAAACAGGCGTGACAACATCCCCGTTGACATGAACAGGATTATGCTGACAGACGGGGCCAGCAAAGGCGTTCAGGCGGTGCTGTCCCTGCTGACGAATAAAGCGGCGGACGGGTATATGATTCCCATCCCCCAGTATCCTTTGTACAGCGCCACCATAGCTTTGTACGGCGCGAAACAGGTTGATTATTTCCTGGATGAGGAAAATAACTGGCAGTTGAGCGAAAAGGAACTGTCCAGGAGCATAGGCGCGGCCAAAAAGAACAGGATTAATCCTGTGGCGATTGTCGTTATAAACCCGGGGAATCCCACCGGCGCGGTGCTTTCGAAAAAAAATATCGAAATGATCATCCGTTTCGCCAAAAAGCACAAGCTGTCAATCATGGCAGACGAGGTCTACCAGGAGAATGTTTACGCTAAAGGGCTTAAATTTTATTCATTCGCGAAAGTGATGCATGAGCTGGGGGAGAAGGATGTCACGCTTTTCAGCCTCCATTCGGTTTCAAAAGGATTCCTTGGCGAATGCGGTCACAGGGGCGGATATCTTGAAGTGCGAAATATGCCGGATGACGTTTACTCTGAACTGATCAAGCTTCAGTCTATCGGCTTATGCGCAAATGTGCCCGGACAGCTTGTTGCTTGCCTGATGGTGGCGCCTCCTGAAAAAGGCGATGAGAGCTGCGAGCTTTACGTGAAAGAGCGCGACGCTATTCTGAGCGATTTAAGGGAGAAGGCGGAGATGCTGGGCAGAGGCCTCAATGAAATTGAAGGGATGAAAACCGATATTCCGCAGGGCGCTATGTACGCTTTTGTGAAAT
>JBDRGJ010000103.1:0-5727 GCA_043817835.1 bacterium | reverse complement strand
TAGGCATTTTCACCCTCACCCTTCCCTCTCCCCTCGAGGGAGAGGATTAAGGTGAGGGGGTGCAACTGATTTTAAATGTCAAAATACGCTTTCCGTCTTAGCGTGCTGTCCAATTTGGACACGAATGATTGAAAGTGTATTGTCAAATTGACCCGGCAACTCATGATTTGAGACAATGGCTCCATGTGCACAATGCAAAAATGGAACAGCCGCACCGAGATGCGGCCATGAAGGCCCTCTGCGGAGCGTGGGCGCTCTCCGGCGAACCGGTAGAAAAACTTCTAAGCGAGCAGGAAAGAGCCGCCATCATTAAAGTGGCAGGGGGAGAGTCCGGCTGCTTCGAAGAACTCATTTCAGGACCGCTCTGGATGGCGGCGGCTCCTGTCAAAATCGCTCGCCGGGCGTCCGTATGCGCCGGCATGGAAGGCTTCATCGCGTCCGGCCCGGATTCCGCGACAGCGCTGGACGGCCTGCTCGGGAGATTCGAACGCGATACGGAATTTGAGCCGCGCTGCGCCGGCCACTGCGTCCTGGCCTTCGCAGACATGGGCCGGGGACGGCTTTCCCTGTTCCGCGACTTCTCCGGCTGTGAACGGCTCTACTTCACCCGCGTGAGGGGACTCCTTCTGTTCTCTTCATCAGTCAGGCCCCTGCTGGCGCACCCGGCCGTGCCGCGCGCCGTCGAGCCGGACACCATCCTGGAGTTTGCGCTTCTTGGGGTAACGCTCTTCGGCGATGCGACCCCATTCGCGGGGATCCGGGAGGTTCTTCCCGGTCACCGTCTGGACGTATCGCGCGAAGGGCTCAGCCATCACTGGTACTGGGGGCAGTCTTTCGAACCCGTCGAAGGGGACCCGAAGACGCTGGGATACCGGCTCTGGGAAGGCCTGCTCGAAAGCGTCAGCAGCGCCCTGGGGACGGATCGCAAAGCCGCCATCTCTCTCTCCGGAGGGATAGATTCCGCCAGCGTCGCGGCCGCGCTAGCCGAGGTTCTGGGCCCGGACCGTGTGCATGCCTTCACTTATGAAATTGCGGGGTCTCCGCATCCTTCGGAGGCGCCGCTCGCCGGACTGGTATGCCGCCGCCTGGGAATCAAGCGGCACACGATCTGTAAAATCAGCTTCGCCGAACACAGCAAAGCCCTGCCCGAGTCCATCTGGCTTAATGAAAGCACATGGAGGATGCAGTCGAACCATCTCCTGACGGCACGCCTGGTTGCCTCGCACGGCTATTCGCAGTACTTCTCGGGGTGCGGCTGCGGCGGACATATGAATTATCTGAGGGAATTAGCCGGGGCATGGCTGGCGGCGCCGACGCTGATGAGTCTCTATTGGAGCCGCGCCATCGCCCGCCGATTTTATGGCAGGCGGCTGTTGTCCGCCATGCATCCGGCCCTCGATACAAGATTTATCAGAGATTCTTTCTTCTATTATTTTCCCATTCTCTGCGTGCTGCGCCACAACGGAATATTGGACAGTCTCTCCGGCTTCTATCCGGAACCCCTTGGCTCCATGGCCGACAAACTGTCCCTTCAGCCGCGCATCAAAGAGGCTCTGGCACAGACGCGCGAATGGCCCCTGGCTGCCCAGATGCAGTTCCACAGTTATATCCACCTCAACAGCCTCCCTGATGCCAAAGGCCGGACAGTCAGAATATCCCGTCTGGCGGGCGCGAGGCAGGTTTTACCCTACCTGTTCCCCCGCTGCCTGTTCCTGGCCTCCATGCCGCTGCGCGCCAGGTCTCCATTTTGGGATAGCAGGCGGCGGCTGCCGCCGGGCAAGTTCACCCTTCGGGAAGCGGTGCGGGACAGACTCCCACGCGAAGTTGTGTTCCGCCGCAAGATAGCCGGGCAATCCGTGGCTCCTTCGGCATGGTCAATATCCATTGTGCGCCGCCTGGAGCCGCACTTGGCCGCCTCCGTGCAGAGCCTGAAACCGATATTCGGCGGGCACTACGACGAACTGCGCCGCTTTCCCGGCCCTTCTCTGCTCGAGCAGGCGCTCTGGCACTCGCTCCTCATCGAGCGTCCTCCCAGGCCCACATGGGATGGACTATACGGGAGTTCTGTTTAGTCTGCGCCGAAGACCGCGCTGTGGACGGAATGTGACAATGTACAAACTCTGCGGAGCCTGGCCGTCTCAGGAGACCTGATTGACCGATATTTAGGGCGAATCCGACAAACACCTGATTCGGACAGTAGATGTAAAATACAGCCGGAACCCGTAAAGTCAGAATGGAAATGCAGCGAAACTCAGCCCGCACATTATTCTGGACGTCCATCCTGTCGCTTTTTTCAGGTCTGCTTGTGTGGGAAACGGCAAGCCGAATGAAAATTTTGCCCAGCTTGTTGTTTCCGCCTCCAACAGCAATTTTTAAAGTTCTGTTCGAGGAACTGCTTTCAGGCCGCATCTTTCCGCATCTTGCAAAAAGCCTCGAATTTCTTCTTATTGGTTCATCCCTTGGCGCCCTGTCAGGGATTGTTGTCGCCGTCCTTTGCGCCCGCTGGCGGCTCCTTGCTGCCATGATTGAACCCTGGATAGACGCCACATTTCCCCTGCCCAAGGTGGCGCTGATCCCCCTGTTCATGATACTGGTCGGAGCGGGCGACGCCCTCTGCGTCACGCTCATCGCTATTGGAATGTTTTATTACATGTATATCGCTGTCCGCAACGGCATCCAGCGGGTGGATAAATCCCTGCTGGAAGCGGCTGAAAATCTCGGAGCCGATGAATTCCAGATACTCCGCGAGGTCATATTGCCTTCTCTGCTGCCTTATCTGTTTATGGGAATGCATCTGGGCCTGCTGCATTCCCTGCGGATGGTCATTATCATTGAAGCCATGTTCTCTCTGCGCGGAATGGGTCATATGCTGTGGATATCGGGAGAATGGCTGCGCATGGAAGTGTATTACGCCTATATTATTGTTCTGGCCGCCCTGGGAATTCTGATTGTCCGGCTTCTCAAGAAAGCTCTGCGCGTTTTCACCCCCTGGGCCCATCCCTCTTTCTATGAACAGTAAAATTTCCGTTTCCGGCGTTTCGATGACGTTCCATACCAAAGCCAAAAAAGCCTTGGAAAACATCGAATTTAAGGTTGCGGAAGGTGAATTTTTGTGCATACTGGGTCCTTCCGGCTGCGGAAAGACCACGCTTTTGCGCATCCTTGCCGGGTTTCTGACACCGACTTCAGGCAGCATTATCCGCCGCGCAGCCCGGCCGGACCGGCCTTTTAATTGCATGGTCTTCCAGGACCTGGCGCTGTTTCCATGGAAGACGGTCATTGAAAACGTATCCATAGCCCCCAGATTACAGGGAAGAACCGGGACTGAGTCCGAGGAAATAGCTGCGACTTATCTGAGCAGAATGAATATGTCGGGTTTTGAAAACTATTATCCGCATCAGCTTTCCGGCGGGATGAAGCAGAGAGTGGCGCTTGCAAGGGCTTTTGCCAGCGACGCGGAAGTCCTTCTGATGGACGAGCCTCTCGGCGCTTTGGATGCCTCGACGCGCCGCCTGCTTCAGAATGAATTGCTGCTGCTGTGGGAAAGCCGGAACAAGACAATCGTCTTTGTCACCCACGACATTGAAGAGGCCCTGCTCCTTGCGGACCGCATACTGGTCCTCAGTTCGACGCCGGGCAGAATAAAAGCAAAGGTCGATGTTCCGTTTCCCAGGCCGCGGACGCCTGATATCCGTGAATGTCCGCACTTCAACACCACGGCCGGGCATATCTGGAATATGCTGGAAGAAGAGGTGAAAAAATCAGTAAAATAAGGAAGGATTGGATGTCCGCATTGTCCCGATAAGGGGCAAGATTAAAGTTTCAATGCCTGCATATTAAACTGTGCTTCATACAGCCGTTTATATAATCCGTTCTTTGTTATCAATTCCTGATGCGTTCCGTCTTCCGCGATTTTTCCTTTGTCAAGCACGATGATATTATCGGCATCCACGACCGTGGAAAGCCTGTGGGCTATGGCTATTACCGTGCGGCCTTTGGCGAGTCTTTCAACAGCGCTTTTTATCATTTTTTCAGTTTCAGTATCCAGGGAACTTGTTGCTTCATCCAAAATAAGGATTTCGGGATCGTGGATTATCGCCCTGGCAATCGAAATCCTTTGTTTCTGCCCACCTGAAAGACGCACGCCCCTTTCCCCCAGGACGGTATCGTATCCGTCCGGCATATTCATTGTGAAATCATGGGCGCCGGCAGCTTCGGCAGCCTCTATGATCTTTCGGTCTTCTATTCCGGCATGTCCGTAGGAAATATTGTCCTTCACGCTCATGTTGAAGATGAAAATATCCTGCGAGACAAAACCGATTTTTTTCCTCCAGCCATTGAGATTCAGCGCTTTCAGATTGATGCCGTCTATCGTTATGGACCCTGAGTCGACATCATAAAACCGCATTATCAGGTTGACAAGGGTGCTTTTGCCCACCCCTGATATGCCGACAAACGCCGTTATTTTCCCCCTGGGTATCCGGAGCCGGATATCAGTCAGCACCGGCCTGTCGCACACGTAAGAGAAACTTACATTATTGAATTCTATCGCTTCGTTGAATTTATCAATGATTTTATCGCCGCTTTTAATCGTTTTTTTGTCTTTTTTGTCATAAAATCTCTCGTAGCGTTCAAATGCGGCAAGATTATTCACGGCCTGGGAACGGTGGCTGTTAAACAGGTTCAATTGAGAAAGGGTTTTGCTGAAAACAAACAGATAAGTGGCGATAAAAGGAAAGACGTTTCCAATATCCATCTTTTTCACGTTGATAAGAAACAGGGATATCAGGACTATGAGTCCGAAAATAGATGTTTCGGATAAAGGTCCGAAGACAGCCATGTATTTGCCGCTGGTGCAGGTGGAGCGGAATACTTCCTCGGTTGCTGCCTGAAAAGCTTTTTTTTCCAATTCCTCTCTGCCCGACCCTTTTATTAATCTGATTCCGTTTATTATCTCCGACAGTCTGAAATTACCTTCTGCGGCGGCCTGTGATATGCGGGCGCCCAGTGCCTCCAATTTTTTCATCATAAGTTCAAGCGGGGACAAAATGACTGCGGCCAACGCAAAAACAACCAAACTCGTCTTCCATGATATCAGGAATAAAAGCACGGCATATGCGGCGATTCTCACGGACAGGGCGGCAAGATTAAGCGCCTGCCCCATAAACTCCCCCATGCGCGCAGTTTCCCGATTTATGGCGGCCATAAAATGTCCTGTTTTGAAGCTGTCAAAAAATTTCAAGTCGTATTCGATGACGTTGTTCAGAAGCCCGACTTTTAAGTCTCTGACAAAACGGTATTTGAGTTTGGAGACGGAGACATGAAAAAAATACACAAAGACGTTCTTCAGCGCCAGAATGAAAAACAATGACAGTAGAAGAAATGAAATCCGCTGCGCCTGATTTGCCGGCAAAAATCGCGTCAGGTCTCCTGCAAGCGGAATTTTCACGGACATGCCTGAGCCGGCAGAAACCATGCTTTGCACGAGAGGGATGAGCATGCCGAAGCCCGCGCCTTCAAAGGACGCTGCCGCAATGCTCAATGATAAAATGGCTGCGGAAGGCAACGGGTATCTTTTTAGATATTTAAACGCTGTCGGCAGAATCTTCATCGCAAAATTCCCGGCGGTCTGATCATTTTGTTTCTAAAAGCCTCCGAAGATTTTCATAGGCCACTTTCTCCGCTGTTTCATGCGGCAGCTTTTCGAAATCTCTCCTCATGCGCCTT
>JBDRGJ010000102.1:0-8026 GCA_043817835.1 bacterium | reverse complement strand
AATAAATGATAACTTTTGGCGGTCGGATTGTCTTGAGGCATTGGTCCCACAATGAACCAGCCGTAGTGCCTAATGATAAAATGAGTCCTTGGGCCCAGTCCGATTGTCAGGGCGCAAATGCCTGAATTAAGATGCAGGCACTTGGGATTTTCTTGACAAGAGGCATGACCTTAGTAATAATGGATGCATGACAGACAGCGGGCATGCCGAACCCGGACACCATGCCGGGATGCTCAACCTGGTGGCGGGATTGCTCCTGGTCGTTCTGCTTGTGGTCGTTCTCAGGGCGCTGGCCACATTCATTCAGCCCCTCTTCGTAGCCATATTTGTTTTCTACATAACACAGCCGATATTCAATGCCATGACTCAGCGCGGAGTCCCGCGGCCTCTGGCTTATCTTTCCCTTGCTCTTCTGGTCCTTTTCGCGCTTCTGCTGGGCGGATGGCTGATGAGCGCGCAGATCGCGCAGTTGGGCGACAAATTCCCCGCCTATGCGGCCCGGTTTCAGTACCGGTTTGAGCAGCTTATCCACTGGCTGGATGTCCGCTGGCCCTACGGATTGTCCATTCTTCAGCGCATGCTCGCCGATAATATCCTCCTGTCGGCCGGCACGCTTCAATCGCTTATAGGAAAACTGCTGCATGGATTTGCGGGGTTCCTTTCCGCTATCCTGCTGGTCATATTCTATCTGGTATTCATTTTCGCGGAGGCGTCGACTTTGCCCGGCAGGATAGAGGCTGCCTACGGAGCCGGGCGGGCGGAGGGCATTCTCGCCATCGGCAAGCGCATCAACGCCAGCATAATCCGCTATGTCTATATCAAGGGTCTGGCCAGCCTTCTGGTGGCTGTCCTTTCCACGGCGGCCATGCTTGCCTTCCGGCTCGATCTCGCCTTTCTCTGGGGCGCCGCGTTTTTCTTCGGCAATTTCATCCCGTACTTCGGCTCAGCCTTTGCCTTCGGCGCTGTTTTCATAATCAGTCTGCTCCAGTTCGATTCGGCGGCGGCTGTGCTGTCCCTTGCGGGATTGCTGATGGCTTTCCAGATATCGGTCAGCTATTATCTGGAGCCGAAGTTCACCGGGAGGAGGCTGGACCTGAGCCCTCTTGTCGTAATGATTTCGCTGGGCTTCTGGGGTTGGTTGTGGGGCATGACGGGCCTGCTACTGTCCATACCCATCATGGTGACTTTGAAGCTTGGTCTGGAGAACATTCCCGCCACCCGGGGCATAGCCCTGTTGATGAGCACTGAGGCTGTAGCCGGCCGCTGAGCAGATAAGTTCAGTTTTCCGGTTATTTTCGCGAACAAAAAGCCCCGGAGTTTTTCCGGGGCTTTTTGTTTATGAGTTTTATTTTTTTAGCTGAGCGCTAATCCCTGCCTTTGATATGGTTGCGTAAAAACAATCAGGCGTTTAACCTTCTGTGCCTGTTATTTTTTCACATATGTCGCAGAGATGCTTCTTGTGAGTTCGTCCGCGGTGCAGAGATAGTGCCGGGGTTTGGAGAAGAAATGCCGGCCTTTGACTTCCACGGAAAGCATGCCGTCTGAAAATATACCCGCCACTGTCCCGGTGTATCCGTCAGTCTTATTGATGACGGTGTCGCCTGCGCAGAACCCGCCGGAGCAGCCTTCGGTTTTTGCAATCTGTCCCGGGTAGACGTTGTAATATTCTCCGTCAACCCTTATGGAAAGCTCGTCGTCTTTAGAGAAAATGCCGGCCACTTTCCCGGCGCCTTCTTTAATAATGACTTCGCTGCCTGCGCAGAACCCGCCGGAGCAGCCGATGGTCTTCGCAAGCAGTCTTGTCTCTATTCTGAAATAGTCGGGATCACCGCAATACCCGACGGTTCCTTCCTTGTAATCGTCGCGATAGAAAAGCACCTCGCCGTCGCTGAAAATGCCGGCTATCCGGCCCGAATGCCTGCGGGTGGTGATGATTTTTTCGCCCACGCAGAATCCGCCGGAACAGCCCCCGGTTTTTGCCAGGCCTGAGGTGCCGGAATCATAGTAATTGTGGTATTGATGGGAAAGTATGGAAAGCCTGCCGTTGGAGAAAACGCCGGCTATGGTATAGTAATTGCCGTTCTCCGCTACGACTGTGTCGCCCACGCAGAACCCTGAGGAGGTACAATCTTTTTTTCCGGTCTGCGCAAAATGTTTTGAGCTGTAGATATGGTATGAGTCGTCATAAAAACGCACGGAAAACCTGCCGTCCGGGAAAATGCCGGCTATTGTGCCGGGGACAGCGTCGCCGATGACGGTGTCTCCCACACAGTATCCTGAAAGGCAGCCTTCCATTTTTGCGATATCGTTTTCATCCGTGCAGGTGGTGTAGCCCATCCTCGGGTCGTCGTCGCGCACGGCAAGCCAGCCGTTGGAGTAGACGCCGGAGACTTTTCCGCCGCCGAACTGGGTGACGATCCTGTTGCCCACGCACAATCCCATAGAACAGCCTTTCCTTTTGGCGAGCTGATTGGGTTTCCAGAGGTTGTATGTGCCGTCGTCGTTGCGCACGGAGATTTTGCCGTCAGGGGTGATGCCCGCCACCTTGCCGGTATCGTCGTCTCTGGTAATGACTTTATCACCTATGCGAAGCGTAAAAGAGCCGGATGTAAATTCTTTCGCCATTGTCTGCGGAACAGCTTCAGGAACCGGCGCTTGTATTATGGAGATATCTTTAATCTCCATCTCTGTAATTCCCTGTAAATCATCCATGGCACCGGCAAAGACTGTGCCGTTAGCCAGTATGACTGCCATCACTGCCATCATTATTTTTTTCATGTCGCCTCCTAATAGCTCCGTGTTTTAAGGTATGTTTAAATTACATCGCCCACTTTACATTATTAGTTTAACCGATATCCGTATCAGTGTCATGAGGCAATGGGCCCAAAAAACATAAAAATTATGGCCTATTTCCGGATGCCCGAAGGGCCTAAAGTTGTTTTACCAACCGGCAGACGGAGGAGATATCGGAGAAAAAGCTGCGGGAATTAGAGGAATCGGAAGGCTCAAAACGGGACTGCTCTTTAATCCATGGCGGCCATGATTTCATCCAGGGGAATGATGGCGAATCCGGTCACTCGATCCGACATGCCGTAGGGCAGGATAAGCTGATCGTCGCGCACAAGCGCCCCGCAGGTATAGAGGACGTTGGGAACGTACCCTTCCCGTTCGGTCCCTTCGGGGGACACCAGGGGCTTCTGCATCCGGCCGATCACCTTTGAAGGATCATCCCGGTCCAGCAAAAAGGCGCCGAGACAGTACTTCCGCATGGGCCCCACCCCGTGGCTCAGCACCAGCCAGCCCGCTTTCGTCTCGATGGGAGACCCGCAGTTTCCCATTTTCACGAACTCCCATGGATGAGCGGGCGAGATTATGAGTCGGGACTCGTTCCAAAAATGCACGTTATCGGAATACATCAGGAAAATATTCTCGCCGTCCTGGCGGGAGAGCATGGCGAACAGGCCTTTTATCCTGCGCGGGAAAAGGGCCATCCCTTTGTTCTGCACCCCGGGGCCGTTGAGCGTTGAGAACTTGAAGTGCCGGAAATCTTCCGTTTCAAAGAGCTGGGGAAGCACGTTGCGGCCGTCGTAGGCGGTATAGGTGGCGTAATAGACCGTCTTTCCCTCTTTGTCCCGATGCGCCGTCAGACGCACATCCTCAATGCCGTTGCTCTGGATGGAGATGACGGGGAAGATGATCCGCTCGGAAAGCTCCTGTCCCGGGGGAAACCGGATCTCGTAATTGGATTTGGCAAGAAGCCACAGAGCGCCGGCGTCGGGATCGTCTTCGATGGACCGACCCGGCGCCGTTTCGTTGAGAACATCCCGGATGCGGCCTTTGAGCTCCGCCAGGGTGAATGAGTCCCCCAGCCGGCCCCTCACGCGTTCGGCCCATGCAGCGGCTGAACCCATTTCCGCGAGTTTTCGCCAGAAGAGGTCCTTTTGGTAGACGGGATTCTCGATGAGCTCGGGTTCGGCCAAAAAGCGCGAGGGCGGGTCTACGGCGATGCTGTTGTGGGCGTCGATCACGCCGCTGCGGAAGGAGATGGAGGAGATATGCCCTTCTCCCGTGGAACGGAGGCTCAATAAAAAGCGCAGAGAACCTTTCGGCAGGTTCGACTGGTCGGGATGGGGAATGACAGACGGGTTGAAGAGCGCCGCGGACTCGGCCGAGTATTCGAACATGAAGTAGGCGCCTATCAGGCATTTGCGCGCCTTGGAAATGTCGCCGCCGGGCGGCAGGAACCGTTCCACCCGGCGGAACCTTTCCTCCAACCGTTCGGGCAGGTTGCGGTGGCGGGAAGCAAACGTCGCCAGGACCTCATCTAAAATATGCCGGACATCTTTCTCTTTAAGCGCTGCCACCCGGTTGATGATCTTGATGTGGTCCGCGTCCGAGTTGAAACTCAAGGGGCGTAAAACGACCCGGCTCTGGTCGGGATACAGCCGGATTTCAGTCCGGCGGATGTTGATGGATTTCATGGCGGTCATGTCGTGTCAGGCCGGCGGCGGGAGTTGAAAGGCGGCCAGTTCGTTGTGCACCTGCTGCATCTCAGTCAGAGAGAGAAGGAACGCCAGCGTGGACTCGGCCCCCTGGTTCAGGTTCACGCGGTCCACGTGGAGCCCGTCACGGCAGCCGCCGCTGTTGGGGTCGTAGATGGGGATGCCCAGATCGTTCCTGCCCAGGAACCATTCAAAAGCGCAGCAAGCCTGTGCGAACCAGTAGTTGTCGGAAGTGGCCCGGTAGGCCTCCAGGCAGGCCGAGACCATGGCATGTGACTCTATGGGCTGCTGGTCATAATTGGCCCTCGGGCCTCCGCGTTTGTAGAAGCCGTTGGAGCCGATAGGCCGGAAATATCCGCCTTCGGCGGTCTGGATTTCCACAAGCCAGCGCAGGGTTTTGAGCCCGACATCGAACACATCGGGGCGCGAGGTCCATCGGCCGCTTAGGATCAGCGCGTGGGGCAATCTTGCGTTCATGTATGTCATCGAATCTTCGAACCAGGGCCATTCGGCGGTGGCGGTGCGGGTGTAGAGGCCCATCAAAAGGTCGGTGAGGGTATCCCGAACCTGGCTTACCTGCCGGTCTCCGTTCAGTCGCCGCAGGTATTCGTGGGCGCCGATCAAAGCCAGTGCCCAGGCGCGGGGGGAACTGAACTCTGCCACGGGCGCAAGCGCCTGGCTGAATATCTGCCCAGCCAGGGTTTGAAAGCCGGGGTTTTCGGAGCGGCCGACGCAGGTGCCCAGCGCCCAGACAGCGCGGCCGCAGGAGTCCTCCGAGGCGTCCTCGTCTTTCCAGGTGCGGTTGAAGTCCATGAAGTTTCTGAAGCGCTTCTTTTGGGGGTCGAAGGCATATAGCAGAAAGGCCGCGTATATGGATGCTGTGTCGAGAAGCCGCGGGGATTCTTTTTCCGGTTTTTCGAGAAGCACCGTCAGGATAAGGGCGCGGGCGTTGTCGTCGGTGCAGTAGCCGGCGGAGAAATTGGGCACAGTCATGGTGGAGTGCTGGAAGATGCCGGTGGAGTCGGTCATCCGGTAAAGGTGGTCCAGCTTCATTTCGGGAAGCTCGGTCAGCTGTTTGTCCAGCGTCTTGACGGTGGCAAGCTTTCGGGTGAGGCCGGCCCGCTGGTTGCGGGCATTTTCGAAGGCCTGCATATAGGAGCAAGCGACGTTGCTCCACACCATGTCGCGTCCGATTTTGTAGGCGTTCTTGCGCATGGCATGCCGGCGGGTCTTGTCCCGCAGCAATCCGGCTATTTCCCGCGCGATTGCGTCCGGATTGTTGAAAGGCACCAATACCCCGCGGTCATCGGCCAGAAGCTCCTGGGCGTGCCAGTAAGGAGTGGACACCACCGCCTTGCCCGAGCCGAAACAATAGGCCAGCGTTCCGGACACGACCTGGGCCTCGTTCAGGTAGGGGGTGATGTAAATGTCCGCGGCGCCGATAAACTCCTTAAGTTCGTTGATTTCCACAAAGCGGTTATAGAAGATAACGTTCTTCTGAACCCCGTTCTTCTTGGCCAGAAGCTCAAGACTTAGCCTGTAGGACTCGCCTTGCTGTCGCAGAAGGTGCGGGTGGGTCGCCCCCAGCACTATGTAAACCACATCGGGGAATTCCGCCAGTATCATCGGGAGAGCATTAAGCACGGTTTCAATGCCCTTGTTCGGGGAGAGCAGGCCGAATGTAAGGAGCACCTCCTTGCCCTCCACGCCGAAAAGGTCTTTATAAAAATTGGAGTCTGCAAATGACGTTTCCGGGATGCCATGCGGAATCATGTCGATCTTGGCAGGGGGTGCCCTGTAAACTTCCTTCATGAATTCTTCCGCCTTCTGGGACATAACCACCATCCGGGTGGAAAGTTGAATAAGTTCCTTCATCACCCGCCTTTGATCAGCGGAGGGCTCCTTAAGCACGGTGTGGAGCGTGGTCACGATGGGCATATTCACTTCGCGCAGCAGAGCCAGAAGATATCCGCCAGCCGGTCCTCCGTAAATGCCGTACTCATGCTGGACGCAAAGCGCGTCAATGTTGCTGATGCTAAGGAAATCCGCGGCCCTGCGGTAAGAGGCCAGGTTCTGCTCCTCAATTTCAAAACGGACCTCGTTCGGGTAATCATAACCCCCCGGGATGTCGTTGACGGGCACGGCAAGGCACTGCGTCTTTGGAAACCGTGCTGCTATGGAGGTGCACAAATCCGTCGTAAAGGTGGCGATGCCGCAGAGCCGGGGCAGGTAGTTCCCGACAAAAGCTATCTTGCGGATTTCGGAACGGGTTTTCATAATGTCAAAAAAGAGTATCTGCCGTAAATAAGGACACTGCCAGGATGCGGGCCGCGGTGAAACATTTGCCCGGACATGGTGCCCTATCCGGCGCTTGATCAGAGAAATTGTCCGATTGAAAGTATAACAGTTAAGGGATAGACATGGCTATTCTCACGGCATTCTCACGGCAGGAGTATGACCGCTGTGATAGTTATGGCCGGCTTAAACTACGGGAACTTTCACTCACGGTCTTAAGACCCGGCATCTGCAGGACCAGAGCTCCCTGTCATTTTTTATGGGACTTTCTTCCCATGTTTTCATGGGTCTAAAAACAATGTCTGTCTGGGCCGTTGGTTTCTTACGGAGTTTGCGGTTAATCCGCTACACTTATGCATAAGAAGGTTAAATCAAGCGGGTAGTTTAAGGAACTATAATGAAAAAAATTGTTTGTGCAGCGGCAGTAATGGCATTTGCAGGTTTGACATCATTTGCAACGGATATCTCAAAACTCGAGGATGCGCAGCCCGCGCTGTCCCTGTTGAACTCAATGACGGAAGGACAGGCCCCTGATTATGCGCCGGCAGTGCCGCCGGCTTTCGAGCCCGCAGCTCAGTCCAGGCACGGCGGCGCGCAAAGCTATTGCTATCGTGAGTTGATCCCGAACAACGACGGGTCGACAACGGTCACCGAGCCGCGTCTCCGGGATATCTCAGGACTGACCGGCGCCAAAGGCTGCACCGTCCCGATCAGTATGTATTCTGATAATAACAGCGTAATCTGCAGGTCCCTCGGTTTCGGCCCGACACAGGCCTCGAGCGGCGTCGAGACCCGCGAAGTGATAGCCGAACTTGACTCAGAGGGCGGGATAAAAGGGCTCGTCCGCCGTGACCACGCGGATGCCTGGTACTTCGTACGCTATACGCGGCTTGTCTGCGGTAAGGGGCCTGCCTCTCCGCCTCCTCCCAGTGCGAAACAGCGCACCAGGGGTATGTGCCCAACACCCCGTATTGGAACAGTAAGCCACCGCCCGACTGGGGTCAGCGGTCATCCAGGGCTCGCTCAACTGAAACTTGTGCCCGCAAAACGGGCACAACAACATAGCTTCCCCCAATGCAGCACTGGCATCGGCATCAGTTACAAACAGGTTAATTTCTCCAGCTTGGAGTTCGTACTGATAGCCGCAACACTGCGCCTTCTCTACCTTCCTGTATTGTAGGACAATGCGATTACCACACCGAGCACGGCAGGGAATATCAACCTCTTTC
>JBDRGJ010000101.1:0-3669 GCA_043817835.1 bacterium | reverse complement strand
TACCGGAGTGTAAGAGCGGACTGACGAGATACTTCAGGTTCTACAATACGGAGCGGCGGCATCAATCGCTGGAAAATAAGACGCCTTGGGAAGTTTACGCAACAGGGATGAACTGGAAGTGCGACGACGGAAGGAATGCGTTGATGATGTCCACCTTAGGAAGAGCCTGAGACTGGTCTAGATTCTCCCGACTACCGCAGAGAGCGCCGGAATTCAGGCGGCGAAATGATGGATTATCTCGGAAATGAATGTCTGGTAGGGAATACCCATCCGCTTGGCCTTTTGTCTGATATGGTTCAAATCCTCGCTGTTTACGCGGATGTTTAAGACGGCGTCTTTTTTCCGACTTGCAATAGCTTTCGCGATGCTGTTGAATTCCGTCTTGCTTGCCGCATGATATTCGCCCCGGATAAGCGCTCTTTCAATAGCCTTTTCTTCCCTGGTCAATCGTACATTTTTCATGAAATTTCACCTCGCTTCCATATTTTTGTGTATTTCCGGCTTGGGAACAGCGTCTTTAAAAATATTTCGTTTCCTCGTTTTACATAAGGGGCAACCCAAATGTAGCCATTGTGCTCAAAGAGCAAAATATTCTGATGAATCCGTTTTGGATGCTTCAATACCGCAACAGGTCTGGATTGAACGATTTCCTCAAAAGAAACGCCTCTCTGTTTTTTTAGTTTGTTGCTTTTAGACAAATCCCACCGGATTTCAATCATCTGACCATAGTGTAATACATTTGTATATACAATTCAAGACCCTGCCAATTTTTTTGAGACTTTCTTTCTGGCACAATTTCAAGCAGCTGATCTCGGATTTTTTGGGCTATTTTTGGGGGAAAAATGCGGTTTGGAAATTGTGACCAAATTGTGACCATTTTTATGAAAAACGGGCAAAATCAGGCAAAATGCGGATTTTTTAAAAAGTGGATTTCTCGACGAGAACCGACTCCGTCAAACTCCGGCAAAAAATCTCAGGACCCGTTGCGGAGGCAGCGCTCTTTAAGCTATTTTCAAGGACGCCGCACTTTCAGAATTAATTGATTAGAATCTCCCGCCGTTATTTCCGCCTTCGGGTACCGCATCACCCTGAAGACGTCCGTTCGACATCATCGTCTATGAAAACCATTCCGGGCTTTCTGCCCGGCACCCGGTAAGGCTTCCCGGGATTGTACATCAGACATTCTTTCGGGCCGTAGCAGTGGGTCTCGAACCTCCACTCCTTTCCGGCCTGGTTCCATTGGTCCACAATGATTTCAGTCACCATTTCCAGACCCCAGGGGCAGCGGAAACACTGGGCCTGCCATGTGCCTCTGTCCAGCCGGCGATGTCCGTTGGCGCGATAGACTTCCAGCGGGGGCGCAATGCCTCCGTCAGGATTGGGGGACTCGCCGTTTCGGCCCGGGCCGCGCTCTGCCAGCTTCAAGCCGCTGATCCTGTAGAAATCAGCCCATTCCCTGCCCGGGTCCGGAACCGGGACGCCGATGCCGGAAACCCTGTCTCCTATGCGGAACTGATGCCTTTCGTGTGCTTTGGGCCCTACGGCTATCCGGAAGTCCCGCTCAACCCCCCGGACATTTCCCTGCATCACAAGAGTGTAGCCCTGATATTGATGGGTGGAAATCCGGTCGAAGGATCGGATCAGCCGGATGCGGGCTTTCACGGACAGCACACGGCCTTCAAAGGGAGTCTTCATATTTCCGATTGCAACGCGAGCCGGCTTGGGAACCGTTTTGCCTGTCTGCTTAAAATATTCCGCCGTCATTTCCTCTTTCGTGTATCTGTCTGGTCATCTTTCCACCATTTGGACTTCAGGGCCGGTGTCACGTATTATTCAATTATACGAATTTGCGGCCGGGTGGACGGGCGGAAACAGACCTGTCTCAGACAGACAGCAGACTGCTTAACTTTGCCTTTCATCCGCATAAAAAATCTGGTAAGCTGATTTATGATTCGTCCCGCGCGCGCCGATGCACAGCCGCGACTGCATGAAAAAGGAGCCATCCATGAAAGATAAAAAAATCCGGAAAAGTCTGATTACGGGTTTGTCAGCGGCGCTGCTGATGATGTCCGGCGTTTTTTCCAGGGCATCCGAACTCGAAGACATCCGGAAAGCTATAAAGACTACAGGCGCACGCTGGGAAGCGGGCGAGACCTGGGTTTCAAAGCTTTCGACGGAAGAACGGAAAACAGTGCTCGGCCTCACAATGGCGGGGTTTGACCCGGATGTGCCCGTTCTTGTGACAGCGCCCGCGGAGCTTCCCGCTGCCATTGATTGGCGCGGGCACGGCGGCAAAAACTATGTCACCCCGGTAAAAAATCAGGCGAAATGCGGAAGCTGCTGGGCTTTCGCCACCACGGCGGCTCTGGAATCTCATGCCCTGAGAACGCAGAACATCCCTGAGGGGGATATGGACCTGTCGGAACAGATCATGCTCTCCTGCAGCGGCGCCGGCTCCTGCAGAGGCGGAACTCTCACAAACGCCTCCAGATTTCTGCAGTCTACGGGACTTCCCGGGGATACATATTTTCCCTATACCGCCACGGATGACAACTGCCTCAACGCCGCGCCCGGCTGGGAGAAGGATACCGTTAAAATCGTAAAATGGTCATATGCCTGCCGGTATCCGGATATCAATGCCATGAAGTCCGCGCTGGCCGCGTACGGCCCACTGCCCACGGCCTTTTATGTCTATGAGGATTTTATAAGCTATAAGTCCGGAATCTATTCCTACGTCACGGGGAAATATCTGGGCGGACACGGCGTTCTGATAGTAGGATATAATGACGAGGACGGCGGATATTTCATCGTCAAAAACAGCTGGGGGCCTGACTGGGGGGAAAACGGTTATTTCAGGATTGCATATTCGCAGGCTGAGAATTCCGTAGCTTTCGGCACGAGCACCCTGGCATACATGCCTTAAAATATTGCACCCATACAGACAATCCCCCGCTTCAACCTGAAGCGGGGGATTCTTTTCGGCAGGACTTCACATGAATATCCTGAAACACGGACATGACGAAGCGCGAAGACTGAATAAGTTCGGATTTCGTAATTAATATCTTAATTGTTTTGAATTCTATATAATTGAGCCATGCCGGGCGTCCCGGAAACAGATGCGGCAGGCAGCTGATGCTTATACAGCAGAAACAGGGCAGGATAGAATCGCTTACGGAGAAACTTCGGTATGGCCGATGATAATCTTTGGTACAAGGACGCCGTCATATATGAACTGCATGTACGGGCGTTCCTGGACGGCAATGAGGACGGCTTAGGGGATTTCGCCGGCCTGACCCAGAAGCTCGACTACCTTCAGGACCTGGGGGTTACGGCCCTGTGGCTGCTTCCGTTCTACCCATCTCCGCTGCGCGACGACGGCTACGACATCTCCGACTATTTCGGCATTCATTCCAACTACGGCAACCTGGCCGATTTCAAAAAATTCCTGCGCGAGGCAAAGCGCCGCGGCCTGCGCGTCATAACCGAACTTGTGCTCAACCACACTTCCGACCAGCATGAGCTGTTCCGGAAGGCCCGGCGCGCGGCGCCCGGAAGCCCCGCGCGTGATGTCTATGTCTGGAGCGACTCCCCTGCCAGATACGCGGGAGCCAGGATAATCTTCAAGGATTTCGAGACCTCGAACTGGGCCTGGGATCCCGTCGCACAGGC
>JBDRGJ010000100.1:0-4232 GCA_043817835.1 bacterium | reverse complement strand
GCAGGGACGGCCACGAGGTGATTACCGCCTCAGACGGCGGCAACGGTCTGCTGCTCTTCAAATACAGGAAGCCTGATCTGGTCATACTCGACCGGGAATTGCCCGTCTTCTCCGGCTCCAAAGTGCTCAAAAAAATACGCGAAATTTCCAGGGATGTCCCCGTATTGGTACTCACCGGCTTTGACAATCCAGAGGACGCGGACAGATACAGACAACTGGGTGCCTCAGCCTTCATTTCAAAAGGAAGCGGGATGGTTTCTCTCCTGGAAGAACTCAAAAAACTGATGCCCACCAACCTCGAAACAGGCCATGCGGCCGACCGACCGACACAGACTGCGCCGGAGCGCAGTAAAATCCTTGTGGTGGATGACGAGGAAAGCGTGCGCAGAGTTCTGGTCAGGTTCCTGGGAGGAAAGGGCTACGAAGTCATAGAAGCCCGCGACGGGGAAGAGGCTGTCGGCATCATGAACAAAGAAAAGCCTGACTTGGTTCTGCTCGACATAAACATGCCCAAAAAGAACGGGGTCCAGACCCTGAAGGAAATCCGGGCCGGCTGGCCGGAAACCGGCGTCATAATGCTGACAGGCAATGAGGAACTGGAACTGGCTCACGAATGCATGAAGGCGGGGGCGGCCGATTACATTTCTAAACCCTTCAATTTCGAATACCTTGAAACCAGCATCATGACCAAGTTATTCACGCAGATGTGAAGCTCTATGGCCTTACGGCTATAACATCTTCACATTCTTCGGCGAAACCCGTCGAAGCCGGCGGCGCAGGGGGTAAACTGCTGCAAATTGCTGAAAAAGAGAACGTTTAAACATCCAAGAGAGCTGGAAGTGTTGCTTTACGGAACACCCGTATGTGACAAAAAAAGAAAGGCTGCCTCCCCGGAGCGGCCTTTCTTTTTTTATTTTTTGTTCTGTTATTTCTGAATTTAAAATCCCCTCGCTTGTTTTGCTTGTGTTGCCTGTGTTTCTTGCATTGCCTAAATAAGACCCGTCCTTGAATTAAACTCGTTAATCAGATTGTCCCACTCCGACACCTGCGCGAAGGTCTGTTCCCAGAACTCCGGTTCCCAGAGAAGGCGCAGTTCTTCGGATGTCCGTCCCTGCTGCTCCACCCAGGTGAAGTATTTGAGATTATGCAGGGCTTTTTTGTCATAGTAGGAAAGCTCTTTCATATAATCTATACCTGCACCCCTGAGATACCGCTCCATATCCACCAATGCCTGCGGCTCGGTGTATCTGCCCCGCTCTTGATCAAGCTCGGTCACACGGGATTTGTACATGTCTGCCGAATCGGTAAATGTCGTAAATATGATGTCTTTTTCACTCATTTCATAATATTTCGCAAATTTTATGGCGGCAAGCAGATTGGCGATGCTTGAAATGCCCAGGAGCGGAAGGTTTTCAAGCATCTCTTTTTTGACGCACTGCGCGGCGAGAACCTTTCTGCCAGCCTCCTCGTTAAAAAGGCGCAGTATCCTCATGCAATTTTCGTCATCTATCGCCACCACCATGTCAGTGTTGCGGATGTTGTGCACCCACGGCACATGTTTGTCGCCTATGCCCTCTATGCGGTGCTCCCCGAAGCCGTTCATAAGGAGCGTGGGGCACTGAAGGGCCTCGGAAGCGGCCACTCTGACATCGGGGAACTTTGTCCTGAGGTAATCTCCGGCAGCGATGGTTCCCGCGGAGCCGGTGGCGGAGACATAACCGGAAAGCCGTGATTTCTTACTCTTCACTTTATTGAAGACTTCCTCTATGGCGCTTCCGGTGATATGGTAGTGCCATATGGGGTTGCCGAACTCCTCGAACTGGTTGAATATGACGCAATCCTTGCGGGTCTTCCTGATTTCCCAGCACTTGTCGTAAATTTCTTTTACGTTGGACTCTGTGCCGGGGGTGGCTATGACCTCGGCTCCTATGGATTTAAGCCAGTCAAAACGCTCCCTGCTCATCCCCTCCGGCAATATGGCCACCGCCGTGCATCCCAGCAGAGCGCTGTCAAAAGCTCCGCCCCTGCAGTAATTGCCTGTGGATGGCCAGACCGCTTTCTGTGAGGTGGGATCAAATTCGCCTGTTACGAGGCGCGGAGCGAGGCAGCCGAATGCCGCTCCGACTTTGTGAGCTCCGGTTGGGAAAAATTTGCCGACAAGTCCTATTATGCGGGCCTTTATGCCGGTTATACTCTGCGGTATTTCCAGAAAATTCACGCCTCCGTAAAGACCGGTTTTGATATCGTTATGCCAATTGATGCGGAAAAGATTGGCCGGATCTATGTCCCAGAGTCCGACTTTCTTCACCCTGCCCTTTATCGATGACGATATAAGCGACGGGTCCTTCATCTGGGCAAACGTTGGGATTATGATATTTCTTTCTTTGCAGAGCTTTACGGTTTTTTTGAGAACCTCTTCGTTGATTTTCATTTTAGATCTTGAAGCGGTAATGGGCGGCATTTTTTCCTCCGGGCTGCATTACAATCCTCAACCCTGCTTTCTTATACAGCCGCAAAGCACAGACCGAGGGTAAGATTTATGTCAAATTTCAGGAATGAAACCTGGAATTTCAAAGGATATTATATAAACAAAATGGCAGGCCGAAGTCGTTGCATGCCGTTTATTTACAGAAATGAACAGATGGAGACTTACCCGGATGAATTGTCCTTCCTGCTTCGCGGGTGGGTTTTGTCGTAGACTTTTTTTATGCGCTCCAGGGAAACATGGGTATATACCTGCGTGGAGGCGAGGCTCCTGTGGCCAAGCATTTCCTGCACCGAACGCAGGTCCGCGCCGTGATCCAGCAGATGCGTGGCAAAGGAATGGCGCAGGGCATGGGGCGTGACCTTGCGGGCGAAACGGGCCGCCTTCGCGCAGCGCGCCACTATGAGCGCTATCCCCGAGCCGCTCAGGCGCCCGCCCTTAAAATTTAAAAAAAGAGGCTGCCCTGCGGTGACCGGCCTTGCTTTCAGGTAGGCGTTTATTGCCTCCAGCGCCCTGTCGCTCACCGGGGCCAGCCGTTCCCTGGAGCCCTTTCCAAAAGCCCTGACAAAACCGGACACAAAATCCACGTCTCCCACGTTCATGGACGAAACCTCCGACCTCCTCAGGCCGGCGGAATACATCAGTTCCAGAAGGGCGTAATCGCGCAAAGACAAGTTCTGACTTCTGACCTCTGACCTCTGACCTCTGACCTCTGACTTCTGACTTCTGGACTTATAGCCGGCTCCGGCTGAATCCATCAGCTTTTCCACCTCCCCCTCCGAGAGAAACCGGGGAAGACGTTTATCCCTCCTTGGCAGCGGAAGCAGAAGGAAAGGATCGGTTTTCAGCAATTTCCCGTTCAGAAGCCATGAGGAAAAAGAACGCAGGCTTGAGATTTTCCTCAGGACACTGTTTCTCGAAAGCCCGCTGTCCTGCAGGCGCGCCAGAAAAGCCCTGACAATGCGGCGGTCCAAATTACGGGAGTATAAGTCTTTCTTTGATGGAACGGTCCCTTCTTTGCCGCGGCAGAATTTAAGAAACTCCCTGAGGTCTGCCTCATATGCTCTGATGGTATGCGCGGAAAAATTGCGCTGGGAACGCAGATGGAGAAGAAACCGGCTGACCAGAAGATCCATACGGAACTATTTTTTCTTTTCGGCGCCTTCTGCTTCGGCTTTAATCGTTTCGGCGTCGCCCTTCGAAACTTTTATAAGGTTTCTGCATTTCGGAAAGCCGGAACAGGCCAGAAAATACCCCCTCTTGCCCAGTCTCAGCCATAGCGCGTTCTTATTGCACTTCGCGCAGATCCTGCCGGTGACCACGGGCCTGGTGGAAGCCACCTTCCTGCCCTGTGCGTCTATGGAATAGGTGTTCTTGCAGTCGGGATAGCCCGAGCAGGCCAGGAATTTTCCGCGGCGGCCCGTGCGTATCACCATGGGCTTGCCGCAGATCTCGCACACCTCTTTGGTTTCTTCGGGGACTATTTTGTTTCCATCCGCGTCCAGCGGAACCTTCCCCCTGCACTTTGGAAAAGTCGAACAGGAGAGATACTGCCCGAAACGGCTCTCCCTGATAACCATGGGACTTCCGCACTTCGGACAGATCTCGTCGGTCTTCTTCACTGCGACCCGTGAGACTGTCATTTTTTCCCTGGCTGCGGACAGGGCTTTCGAAAAAGGAGTATAGAAATCGGAAACCGTTTTCACCCAGTCAATACCGCCCTCGGCTATTTCGTCGAGCTTGCCCT
>JBDRGJ010000099.1:0-14482 GCA_043817835.1 bacterium | reverse complement strand
CTAAAAACATTTATGGGGATATTAAACGCTTCGGGGCTGGAAATGTCATTCAGACCCGCCCATTCGCATCATCACGCTCATTAATCATCCTCAGCCGGGCTTCCGCTGACTGGCGATTGTAAGAATTTATTTACAATTGTTAAGATTGGCCGACACCACCGCATATAAGCCATCCCCGCCTTCCCTGGTCAGGCATAAACCACCGGGACCGGCCCTGCGCTTCTTAATGGACACCTACGGGCCGGAGTACGGCAGTTGATGCTGGATGGACACCAAGGCCAAAACTGGGTGACCTCCGGGACCAAGAAAAAACGACAGTCCAAAGCGAACTGTCGTCGGAGAATGAAGCCTTAGAAAACTGGAGCGGGCGATGGGAATCCTCCTCCTTCAGCCGCTCCCGCGTCTTCACCCGGAGCCGGCCGCCGCGGCTGACGCTCACTTCGTTCGCTTTTCATCCACCGGATGCGCCGTGGTCGGCTTCGATTCCCCCTCCAGCGCAAGTCATAAGGAATAAAAAACCGGCTAAAAAGGCCGATTTCTTATAAATGGAGCGGGCGATGGGAATCGAACCCACGTCTCAACCTTGGCAAGGTCGTGTTCTACCATTGAACCACGCCCGCGGACTTTAGTTGTTTATATTATACCAAAAGCCGTCATCAAGCCGGAAATTTTTTGCCCTTTACTCTACCCTCTCCCCCGAACCGGTCAGGGCCCCTCCGCTCTGCGGTACTGGCAGTCTCCGACGCTTGCCAGTGCCGGGGAACCGTTTGGCTCAGCCGCACTTTCAGCCTTCGGCGTTTTGAAAGTGCGTTCCCAACACCCTTTGATGGCCACAGGCCTTTTTTCGGGTGCGACCAATGGTCGAGCCCTGCGTTGGGATATCCCCTATACCCTTAACTAATGCATCTTTATCCTGGCTATGCCAAGGCTCAGCAGAATAAACTCTCCGCCGGCAAAAAGATAGATGAGAATGCCCCAGACCAGGGGAAGCTGGGTGACCAGGAAAGCGAAGAAGGAGAGCAGGATGGCGGCCATCGCCGCCAGGAAGACTATCCGGTGTCTTGTAATACCCATGGCTTCCAGGCGCAGGGCAAAGTGGTCCCGGCTTCCCAAAAACGGCGAGTGCCCGCGTCTCATGCGCATTACCATCACAAAAAGCGTGTCGTATATGGGTATGGCCAGTATGAAAAGAGGGGCATATACTCCCAGGGGATTTATGGCAGTATAGCTGGTTCCCATCGAGACGGCCGCCAGTATGAAACCGGCCAGCAGACTGCCGGAGTCTCCCAGGAAAATCTTGTGCCGTGCCGAGAAATTATAGGGAAGAAAGCCCAACGCCGCCCCGAGCAGGGCTGCCGACGCCAGATTGACATAAATCGATTCCGATGGCAGCGCTATGCATAAAAAGCCGAGACAGGCTGTTGCAATCTGCGTGGCAGCCAGTCCGTCCATTATGTCTATGATGTTTATGGCGTTGGAAATCCCAACCACCCACAGCAGGCTCAGCGCCATGGAAAGGTACTGTGGCTCTATGAAGCGTATCCTGATGTCGTAATATACGAGGATCAGGGCCGCCAGCGTCTGCACCGCGAACTTAGTCCTGAAACCCAGCCCGTGTGGTTTTTTCAGGTCGTCCGCAATCCCCAGCAGGAAAATAAGCCCGCCCCCAAAGGCGATGCCCCTGAGATTGCGCAGCGTGCCGGTTGGAAACTCGGTGGAAAAGCGCATGAACAGGAGCGTGATAAAAAAAGCGGCTGCGATAGCCGCTCCTCCAAGGACCGGAGTGGGATATTTGTGGGTTTTTATGGCGGTGGCCGGCGCGTCCAGCCAGCCGAAGCGAAGGGCCATGTGCCTGATAAGGGGGGTAAGGCCCATAGAAAGCGCGAACGGGAGCGCGGAAGCTATCAGGTAAAATTTCACGTTTTCCATTTTATTCTTCTTCGGCGATCCTCATTTTATCCTGTAAAGCCGGCATTCTTTTCCGCTGAATACGGTCTCCAGCGCATTGTCCGTGAAAGCTCGCCAGTTTGTGAGCCCTTTCGGTGAAAAATCCATGGTCCCATAAGGCTTCAAGCGCAGGTATTCTTTGGGGACAAAAAGCATATGCGTGAAACCGCGCTCAGCAAGACCCTTCCTTACGCCATGCCAGTCCGCCGAGGAATCGGAGAGTTCGCAGAAGACGTTCCTGTTGTATAAACTGGTGGGGACGCTTTTCCCTCCGGCATAGTAGGTGCGCTGTTCGCCCACAAAGAGTATCCTGGCATCCTCCGGCAGGGATGAGGCGGCCGCTGCGCACGGGTAGTAATTGAGCTTCTCGGCAAGGTATGCGGTTCTGCCGGTGAGGCCCAGCAGGACCTTGGGGACATCCAGAAAATTCTGGAGATACCCGAAGAGAAGGATTCTGCAGGCAAGGAAAAAAGTCAGTCCGGCGGCAAGGATGCCCCGGGAATATTTGCCGGTATTTTTCCACAGCACCATGAAACCGTCTGCGGCCAGCAGGGCCATCGCGGGCGCTATGGCCAGCAGAAAGCGCAGGACTTTTGCCGTCATGAACCATGCAAACCAGTGCAGAAGGCAATAGGCGGCCAGCCAGCGGCCCTGAGGCCTTTTCCATACGGAGAGAGCCATCAGCGGAACCGCCGCAAAAACCAATTCCCAGCCCAGCGCGCCCAGCACGTCCGCCCCCCCCGCCGAAACGCAGGGGATTGCTGAAAGTCAGCCAGGAAAATTCCAGGAAGTCGCGCAGGAATGTTCCGCTCCTTCCGTACCCGATGAGAACGCGGAAATACCTTTCCGCCTGTTCGGCATAAAGGCCTTCCCCGGATATGGGAAAGAGTTTGTAGAGAAAGGGGAACACCGGGTTTCCCGTTTCCAGAACGTTCTTAAGGGCCCAGGGGAGAAAAAGCAGAAAAGCCGCGGCCGGAAGAGCCATGGCCTGAAGCGCCCGGGCTTTTTTGCGTCCGCCGTCTTTTTCGGAAAGGGCTTTGCCCAGTCCGAAAAGAAAAAGACCCGCGGCGCATATGCCGGCGTAATATTTGGTGCCAAGCCCGACCCCGGCAAACACCCCGGCCAGGACGGCGTATTTCAAAGCATTTCCGCTTTCAGCCGGTTCGCGGATCCACCTGAGGAACATCATGAGCGCGGCGCTTACCCAGAGCGCCACGAAAGTTTCCACGTAGGCGGTGCATGAAAGCACCCACAGGGCCGTATGCGAAGCGCACAAGAGGAGTGCGAGAGCCGTTGTTTTTTCCGGATATTGCGCACCGTCTGCATTTGTGCAGACAATGTGGCTGCGGCCGGACATGGTCCAGACTTCCCCGCCGGCCGCATAGACCCAGGCGAGGATTGAGGCGAAAGCGAGCCATGTCATGAGCCGGGAGACGATATCGCTGCCGAAAAGTATGCCCAGGGAGAACAGCATCTCCGCATTTTGCGGGAAGTGGCTGTACAGGTTTTCCGGGATAGGAACTATCCCGTGTCGCAGCGTGTAAATTTCGGGGATGGGCATGTGGTAGACAAGCGAGTCGTAGAGAGTTGCCGGGGCCCATGAAACGAAAAAAGCAGCGGCCAGTATCAGCAGAGCCGGCAGCAGGAGTATTCGGCCGGGAGACCGGGATCCCCTGAGGACTGCAAAATCCGGAAGTTTCCCGCAAAAGAAGAAAAGGGCTATGACAAGCACGGCGGTCCACGGATAAAGGAGGTTCAAAAAACCCAGCAGATTGAGTGAATAATTCAGAGCCGCCAGCCCGAGCGACATGGAGAGGGCCATCTCCAGCCTCAGGCCGGTCGCAAGCCCCAGAAGTCCGCAGATTCTTCCGCCCATGGAAAAGACGGAGAATGCTATGACCGCAAAAATGAGCGAACTCCAGACAGGATACGCAAAAGGAATGGAAAAAAATGCGCTGAAGGTATGAATTCCGGCCAGAAGCCAGAGCAGACAGAAAACCGGCGCAATCTTCTTCACAACGCTCACGCTTTTTGCTCCTTCCCGGGCATTCCGCCGGCGGGCGGTCCCCCAAAGGGGGAGCTCCCATCCGCCAGAGTCCGCAGCATTTCCAGTCCCTGTTGCGCGGTGCCCGGGATTATGCCGGTCTCGCGGATCAGCTTGTCTGTTTTCAGTCCGGCATTGAGCGGTCTGGGCGCCTTTTGTTTCAGTTCCGCAGTGCTCACAGGCACAAGCAGCCGCGGGTCAAGGCACAGGACATTGCAGGCCTTTACGCCGAATTCATAACGGTCGAGAACATCCCTTCCGGTCACATTATATATTCCGCTCTTGCCGAGTTCCAGAAGGCGAAGAATGATTCCGGCAAGTTCCGGCGCGTAAGTGGGCGTGGAAATCTGGTCATTCGGCACCCGTATTGTTTCGCCTTTTGAAAGCCCGTCGATAAGCTGCATCACAAAATTGTTTCCGCCCGGGTCCCAGCTGTAGACCACAGTGGTGCGTATGACAAGATTATTCCCGCCCCCCAGCACCAGGGTTTCCCCTTCCAGTTTGGTTTTGCCGTATACGCTGAGCGGGTTTGGAAAATCCTCTTCCGAATACGGCCCGTTTTTCCCGTCAAAAACATATTCGGTGGAAAGAAATACCAGCCTGGCGCCGGACCTGGCGCAGTTTTCAGCCACGGCCCCGGCACCTTCCGCGTTTATCCTGCGGGCCAGGTCCGGGTTATCCTCGCAGCCGTCGACATAAGTCATGGCTCCGCACAGGACAACCGCGTCCGGCCGCGTTTTTTTGAAGATTTCCGGAATGCTTTGTGGTTTCGCCAGATCCAATCCCGGGCAACCCTCGCGAGGCCGCTCAAATGTCCGGGAGACATCCAGCCCCTTTGCATGAGCGGAGGAATAAAAGACTTTTCCAAGCTGTCCCTCGGCGCCGAGTATGAGAAGTTTCATGAATGACCGAACAAACCCCGTATGCTTTTTAAGGCATAAACATACTTCCTGATATCCTGCCGGAAGAGAAGTATTTCCCGGAGATTTCTCCATATGACCGGGGGGCTCAGGTAATAAGAGCGGTAAGCGTATTTGAGCAGGCGCTGCATCTTCTCCCTGCCGATGAGCGGATTGATGTAGACCGGATTGGAAAAATCCAAGGCGTTGTAATCCTCCCAGGCAGCATCCTCTCTGAGGATGCCTGTTTTTTTGCAGGTATCATAGAGTGCGGTCTTGGGAAAAGGAACCGGCAGGTAAAACATTGCCAGGGGAGTGCCTATCTTCCGGGCGTATCTGATAGTGTTAAGCGCGTCAGCTTCAGTTTCACCCGGAAGACAGAGGATATAGCTTGCGTAGACATAGAAGCCCAGGCTCATGCCCAATTTCAGCGCCCTTGTGTTCTGTTCCACCGTAGTGCCCTTGCGTATCAGGTCGAGCGATTTTTGGTTTCCGGATTCGATGCCGCAAACTATTTCCCAGCAGCCGGCATCCCGCATCAGCCTTAACAGAGGTTCGTCCATGGTATCTGTGCGGGAAGTGCACGCCCAGGGAAGGCCGATTTTTTTTTCGATATATCTGCGGCAAAATTCCGTCACCCACTCTCTGTTTATCGTGAACGTTGAATCCAGAAAGATAATGCCTTTTGCGCCGTAGGTGTTTTTAAGGTTCAGAATTTCTTCCACGATGCGGTCTGGGGTCTTGTAACGCACACGACTGCCCAGCACGGCGTTGTTGCAGCAGAAGGAGCATTTAAAAGGACAGCCCCGGGACGCGACAATGGAATAAGACGGGAATCTTTTTGTGAAAGTAGTCTGGGCTATGTATCTGTTCATGGGGAACAGATGATGGGGCGGGGCGGGAAGAGCCTCGCTCTCAAGAACGTTTGCGGGGCCGGAAGGATTGATTACCGTTTCGCCGTTGCTTTTTTTGAAAGCGAGGCCGGCAATATTATTAATTTCTTCAACATTGGCATCTTCAAGACAGGACAGCAGCCTGTAGAACGGCACTTCCCCCTCGCCAAGCACAAGGTAATCTATGGCATCCGTTGCCCCCAGGGTCTCCGCAGGCATGAGCGAGGAGTGAACCCCCCCGAGCACCGTGATGGTCTCAGGCCGGATCCTCTTAATGAATTCACAGGTTTTTATTGTCTGCGTTATCTGCAGCGTCGTAGACCCCATGCCCACGACGTCAAAATTGTTTTCGATGAGATAGCGCCCATAGGCTTCGAAATCCATCTCCCCGATGTTGGGTTCAAGATATTTGACTTCATGACGGCCCTTTTCAAGAATATATCCCGCCACCGAAGCAATGCCGCATGGAAAAGTATTGTTGCCGGAGCCCTTGGAAAACTTGCCGTAGGTTATCCGTCGGTTAACCAGGGGTTCTTGAAAAAGTATCTTCATTCCGGGTTCTTCCTTACCAGAAATCGTCCGGGAATTTCTTGCGGGACGACTTCTATAACAGAACAATCTCCCTCATGAATTTTCCCCCAAAAAGATAGTATCAAATTTTCAAAAGACTGCAGTTCAAGAAACCATGCCGCAAAAACAATCGGTTTAAAAAATTCATATTTTGGAGTTATGCGAAGGGCGAAAGGCGGCCGCGATGCCGAAAGCCAGAAAAGGAACGAGCGGGATCCGGAAACGGTAATAACCCTGATGGCTTGCAATCAGGAGAAAAGCCGTCACCGAGAGCACGAGAAAAACGGCGACAGGCGTCTGTCCGGTTCTGATAAGCCTCACAATCCCCAGCGCAAAAAAGAAATACCCCCCCGCCAGGAATAGCATATAGGCAGCCTGAAGGGGAATCAATGCGGGGTAGCGCCTGAGAAGATGCAAAGTCCCCTGCCCGGTGATTTGAGTTTTAGAACCGTCCGAACCGACTGCCGGCCCTTCGGTTTTTGCGAGTTCAACTATCATTTCCAGCCCGGTCCCTCCCAGGATGCGCGCGGCGCCCGAGAGACAATATTTCAGAGTGGCAGCGGGACGCTCCGTCATGATGGCAATGGCTTTTTTTTGAACGGTTTCACTTCGACCGAAAGGATCCGCCGCTTCACTGAATACGTTTTGCTGAAGAGAAGCTTCCATTTCCCGAATCGCATCTTTTTCCGTCTGGTCAGAGTCCATGGCAAGAACATGCGCAGCAGAATAAAAAAGGGCCAGCCCCCCCTGGATTGTATAGACCGCATGCCCGGTTAATGCCCAATTCCGGAATATCCATAGCGACGGCAAAGCGGCGGCGATGACTCCGATAAGAAGTGCTTTTTTCCACTGTTTCAGGGATGATACAGACAGCGGCCATGCCGCATATAAAGCAATCGGCTTAATCAGCGCGGCCAATCCCCAAAAAAAGCCGGCAAGGATGGCATTGCGCGCTGAGGATGTCCGGAAATAGGCAATGGAACGCCACAGCGCGAATGTCAGCATGCATGCAAACAGGGCTTCGGCCAGGATGAGGCCCTGATGCATGACAACCACAAGATCAAGGAAAAGAAAAATCATCGCAAGAATAGCTCCGCGCCGTCCTCCTGCCTCGCAGAAAAGAGGCCAAACCAGGAACGGGAGCAGCATTCCCAGCAGGCATTGTATTCCGATGGCCGGCTGCAATGCGGAGGGCGAGGTGGTGTTGATGAGCGCCAGAAAAAACGGATAGCCCGGCAGGCGAAAAAGTTCAGGCGCGAAGGGCGCCGCATCGCCGGAAGAAAAGGTCTGATGATTACGAAGGTTATAAGCCAGCTTCAGATATTCTGCGGAATCGTTTTTAACCGCATTGGATGGATTTCGGACCGAAAGCCAGAAAAGCCCTCCATACACCAGGACTATCAGAAGCAGGAGCCAGCGTGGCGGGATTGAAGCCGGAGTGAGGAGTTTCATGCCGGAACCCCGCTTGCAATGCGATGCGCATTGGCCATGATGGTCAGGGTGACGGTGGTGGGGGGAATATCCGGGAAGACGCTCGCATCCGCCAGGTGAACGTTGCGGAATCCATGCGGTCTTCCCAGGGTATCGGTTTCGAAAGGCCCGGGATTTTGGCGCATGGGGAAACTTCCGCCGATATGCGCCCCTATGCCGGGAGCCGAAAGTTTCAGGAAGGGCAAGACGGGAACTGCCCCGAAACATCCCGCATTGCGCAAAAACATCCGCGCGGCGAACCGCGCGCGGTCCCGCGCCCTGTCATCTGGCTCCGGACGCACGCGGATCTTCCTTGTGGAGGCGTCCAGACTGATCTTCAGCACGGGCGAGGCTTTAGAGTGAAGATAACCCTGCAGTATGAGGAGACGGCTCAGGAAAAAACGCTCGACAGCCGGCCGCAGTATGCGATATAAGGAGCCGAGCAGAGAAGACATGGCTCTGGCGTAGAAATCATTGAAAGAGTACACCTGGAAATTAATATCGCCCCGTGCCGACGCAGGATCGCTGTATTTGATGAAAATCTGGGCCATGGTGTGAAGCGCCTCACGGGAAGGATGCGGAGACGCCTTAAACCTCAGCAGTGGCAGAAGGAAATGCTGGTTGTACTGGACAGAGAGTTCTGCCGCAGGCTTTTCTAATGAATTCAGCATGATGCGCGCCGTGCTGAGCACTCCGCAGGCCAGGAAGACCCGCGCCCCGCGGAAACTGCAGGGCGTCCCGTAGGGGTAAGAGCGGCCGTAAATCTCCACCTCCGCGCCTTTTTCGGCGACTTTATCGACCAGCACGCCGGGGCAATAACGGAATCCGGGGGCCTTGATGAGTTCGGCAAGCGTATGTTCCGTGTTGTAGATGAGGTCATACGGGCAGCCGTAAAGGCACAGGCCGCAGTAAACGCAGCCGGGACATTCCTCTCCCGGATTAACACTGACGGCAAGCCTTGATCTTCCGAAAGTTAACCCGCGGGACCTTAGCTTCTCCCTATTTTTTTCCAGTTCCGCCTGAAATGCTCCGGCCTGGCCGCTCAGGTCCATAAGCGCCGGCTTATCGGCGTAAAGCGGGTAGTCCTGCTGGAAATCATCCCTGCATCCTGCCAGCGGAATCATCGAAACGGCCTCTTTGTAGTGCGGGGCCATTTCGTCGAGTCCAAACGGCCAGGCGGTGAAATCCTTTGCCGTCCATGGAAGGACCGCGCCGCCCCAGACGGCGCTCAACCCACCCTGTGCCAGAGAGCAGAGGGTGCTAAAATCCTGACTTTCATGCAGTATGTGTTCGTTGACGCCGCGGTTGGCGTAGTCGGAGCCGTAAGCCAGTTTGACGCCGATTCCGCTGATGGAGATACGGGTGGATTCCCTTATCTCATTGATAAAACGCGCGTCCCATTTATCCGGTGTTTGCGTCTTAAGGCGGTCCACGGCTGTCCGGCGGTCGTGTTCAAGCCGTTCCCCCGCATCGAGCAGCGTCACTGGCAGGCCGCGCTTCAGCAGTGCGGCTGCTGCTGAAACGCCTGCCGGCCCCGAGCCTATGACGAAATTCATGTTCCGGATGAACCCCGGCGATTCTGGGAGCGGAAGAAATCCCGGATAACTTCTATATTTTTATCTATCTGATCCCTGCGGTAGCGGGGATAGGTGGGCAGATAAAGAAGTTCTTTGGCCGTGGCCTCGGCCCGCGGACAGGAACGCGAGAAGTCGCTGAAAACCGGAATCGAGGCGGTGTTGTGATAGTGGCTTAAAACCAGGTCGAGCCGCCGCAGCATAGCGTAGCGCATCAGCGCGTGGCGGTCGGGGCAGCGGATGGGATAATATGTGTAGATATGGGAGTTGTCGGTGCGAAGAGGCGGCAGGATGAGTTGAGGGATGCCTGAGAGTCCTTCGTGATATCGCTGCCCGGCGCTGACGCGGGTGCTGTTGCCTGAAGCGACTCCGTCGAGCTGTGCGGCGATGAGCCTGGCCTGCATCGGCCACATCCTGCAAAGAAGCTCTTCCGGAATCGCGCTGCGCCTGACGGGATGACGGTCGACCGTGACCATGTCCTGAATGGCAGCCACGCCGTGGAGATACCCGTAACGGAAAAACCAGTAGGTGAAAAGAGAAAACGGCAGGGGATGGGTAGAGATGTCGGTCGCCAGGGCGAAAAGCCATTTTTTCAGAAACATCCCCTGCTTCATATAGGGCAGAGATGCCAGGCGCTGCCTGATATCCCTTGAGAGGGCGTCGTCGTTTGTGACCACCATTCCCCCGAAAAACGCGTTGACCAGCTTGTACATGCCGAAACTGTAGATGCCGGCCTTTCCGAACGTGCCCGTCCATCGTCCGTTGACCGTAGTCGAAAAGGACTGGGCCGCATCCTCCAGCAGCGGAACCCCTGTCTGTTCGCAAGTTCTGCGGATGCGCTCGATATCGCAGGCCAGGCCGTGCAGATGCGTGACAAGCACGGCGCCGGTGTTTTTGTCTATATTGCGCTCGATTTCCGCTGCATCTATATTGCAGGTGTTTTCCTCCACATCCATGAAGCAGGGGACGCCTCCGGCGCAGAGCACCATGTTGATGACATCGACGATGGTTATGGGAGAAAGCAGCACTTTCTGCCCCGGTTTGATAATGGAGGCCAGCGTCAGATAGATGCCGGTTCGCGCGGTTGGCATGCAGATGGCATGTCTGACGTCCGCGCGGCGGGCAACCGTCTGCTCCAGCTCCTCGACAGCATTGCCCTGCTGCGCACGGCCGGTGGCCAGTTCCCATGCGACACGCGCGTAGCTCGAAGGGTCTGTATAAATGCGGAAACGGGACTGAGGAACTCCTAGCATTGTTTTGCCTTCCTATTGAAAAAGGTAACGCCTGAGTCTTTGGGTCGCTGTATTGTAATCATAAAGGACCCGGCCTCCATGGGCTTCGTAAAAACGGATGGCTGCAATCAGATCCGTTCCAACAGAAAGCTCAAAAGCAGCATGGCCGCGGGCATGCATATCATGCCGAAAGCGCTCAAAAAGAGAATCTCCGACGCGTTGCCCCCGTTCACTGGAGCTTACTGCGATAAAATGGAGCTCCGGGCGCTGCGAACGGGAATGCCCGCAGGAGCCGCGCATTAAGCCGAGCGTTACCCTTAAAGCGTGCAGCGGGCGCTTCAGAACGCTCAGGGCGGCGTAACTGATCATGCGCAGCATATGTCGTCTGGCCACAAGTCCCGGCAGGGATTCCCCGAAAACGCTTCCAAAGACAAACCCGATTATATTCTGTCCGCGAATAGCGACCCAGCCGAATGTCCCGTCAAGCTGCAGTGCCGTATCATAGAAACAGCGGATGAAGGGAACTCCCATCCCCGTCAGATCACCCGAGAGATTCTGTGCGTGAAAAACGGCCGCCTCCGGTATGTGGCGGGGCTGAAAACGGTCATACCGGACGGAGTCCGGAGCGGTTTCACCGCTTTTCTCATGCGATATCGGCAGATTCATTCGCCGGCGCCAGACCTACGTGAACCATCTTACAATACACCGCAAGCAAGTGGCAATAATTCAGGAGAAATGCGCAGAGCCTGCAGTGTTCAGTCTTTTTCGGAGTCGCGTCTGAGTTCCGAAAACCAGACTGAAATTATGGTCAGGACTCCCCTAAACGCGTCCTTCCAGCAGATTTTTTTCCCTTCCTCTCTGGAGCGGGAGCGGTAAACCACGGGTATTTCCGCGAACCTGAACCCGCGCATTGCGACCTTGACGGAAATTTCGGCCTCCACTTCGAAGCCCCTGGATTTCAGACCCAGGCCTGCGGCCACATCCTTTTTGAAAGCCTTGTAGCCGGTATAAGAATCTGTCATCCTGGAGCCGCACAGTAAATTCGTCAGCAGGGTCAGAAATTCGTTTCCCAGCAGGTAAAGCCTGCTGTATGTCTCGGATTTGCCGGAAAGCCGCCTGGAGCCGTAAACCACCTCAAATCCGGAGGAGAATATCGGCTCCACAAGAGCGGGTATGTGGGAAGGATCGTATTCCAGGTCCGCGTCCTGGATGACCAGCGCTTCGCCTTCAGCCGCCTGCATTGCGGTCCGCAGGGCGCTTCCCTTTCCCATGTTGCGGTCGTGAGCCAGGACTTTAACCGGGAAAGGGTATTTTCCGGAGCCGGCTGCGGCTCTCAGCCATTCCAATGTGCCGTCCGATGAACCGTCGTCAACGGCCACCACTTCCATGTCCAGCGTAAGAGCCGACAATTTTTCCAGTACCGCAGGAAAGGTTTTTGCCTCATTGTAAGCCGGTATGAGCACCGAGGTTTTCATATGTTTTTCTCCGCTGTGTCCGGTTGCAGCGCGGACCACAGCGCATAGCAGGCGAACATAATGACAATGGGCATGACCGGCAGGCGATACCTCATCTGCGCGGCAACCAGCGCGTGCACTGCGGTCGTCATCAGGATGAAAAGAAACGGCAGATGGATTTTTTTCTTCTTTCTAAATGCAATAAAAAGTCCGCACAGGCCCGCCGTCAGCAGGAACGGTTCGGTGACGAGGGAAACAGCCGTGAACAGGGTCCGTTTGGCTCCGATGAACGGCGAACCTGGTACCATGGACTTATCTGTACGCGGATAGAACCTCCAGAACTGCAGCAGACTGTTCAGCCGCTGGCGTAGAAAAAGCCATGGATGCTGCCTGACGTATTCGCCGGCTTTTTTGCGGTAAAACGCGTCTTTTTCCGGCTCGGACAAACCCGCGCTTTGGGAATAAAGCGGGGTTTTTTCAAAAGATTCCAGGGCAATACCCCAATCCTTCCTGCTTTGCTCGTAAAAGACGGTGTTCATGAGAAGAGTTATCCCGCCGTGGATGTCAAATGCCGTTTTTTCGTAAACAGTGCGGTTGCGGACTGTCCAAAGAGCCGGCAGAAGAAGCGCCATGGCAAAAAAAGCCGCAAGCGGTCCGGCGAGGCCTCTGTGCAGCTTTTTCCATGCAATCCAGCCGGCGATGACAGGTAGGAAATAAAGGTTCTGAGCCCTGGTGAAAATCAGCAGGCTCCAGGAAAATCCTCCAGCGCAGGCATTTAACCAGGAATTGCCCCTGCCTGCTGGCAGGGACTGCCCTTCGGGACTGCCTTCTTTTTCCAACAGGCGGTGTGTGAACCAGAAAGCGCACAGCACAAGGAAGACCGTGGGTGTTTCAGTCATCAGCATGCCGGACCAATAGATGAAAAACGGATAGAGTGAGGCGGCCAGGGCCGCAAGAAGGGCGGGGCCGCCGCCGAAGAGGGAAGAGGTGTAGGCGTAAAGCACTGCTATGGAAGCGGTGCTTATGAGAACGTTGAGCAGTCTGGCGGACAGGATGCTGTTGCCGGAAAGGGAGAACGCCAGCGCCACCGGCAGGGACGCGCCCACCGGCCTGTCAGACGGTACCAGAAACAGTCCCTTTAGAAAACCGTTTTCGCAGATGAACTGCGCCATCTGGACGATCCCGCGTTCATCGGGCTGATAAAGCCCGTTTCCCAGCCAAAGCACGAAAGCCAGGCGCAGAAGAAAACCGCCGGCAACAGCCGCAGTCAGCAGCTTCAATCGTTTACGGTCGTCGCGTAATGCGGCCAGCAGATAATCGGCTAATCCAAACATTATTTTCTAGCCGCCGGCTTATGCTTTATAAGCAGGATATCCATGAAAATGCCAAAGAAATTAATAAACGGGCTGGCCACTGATTCTATCATATCAATCACCGGGACTAATGCGGCCGGGAGAAGCTGTTCATAGCTCAGGCCCCCTGAAAGCAAATATGAGAGAAAAGAGTGATTTTTCAGCATCTTTAATTCCAAGTCGGGGAATTTCCGCATGAAAACAGCGCTGTCGCGGCTGAATATTATCCATGGGGTTGCCAGATTTGAATCCAAAAGATGGCCTTTGCCTGAGTGGCCCCAACAATCCGCCTTTTCATTAAAAACCTCGTGATGAAAGTTCTTGTGTATGAATTGTGAAAACAAGGTATTGGAAGGTTCAATTATAAAAATCAGCCCCCCCGGCCTCAGGCAGCGTGTCGCTTCGGAGAAAAAGGCCTCGGGCCTGCGCAGATGATGCAGGATGTCCAAAAGAAAGAAGCTATCCACCGAAGCTTCGGGCAGGCTGATGTTTTCTGCGTCCAGGCATAAGTCGACAATTTTGCCGGCATGCTCCGGAAGCAGGGAGGAGGTGGTTACGAACGGACATAATTCTTTCAGGAATCCGCCCCCGGATCCCAGTTCCACATGCCGCCCGGCGGGCATGGCGGAAATAAGGCCTATATATTTGCCGTACTGGATTTCGTACCAGTGTCTCAGCAGTTTTTTTCCGCGTATGAGTTCCCCGTGAAGCATAGTTGCTTCAGGGGAATCCAGGTCCAGGCCTTCAAAATGCTTTTTCAGCAGCCGCATTTCTTTTCATTTTACACAAAAGCCGGCTGCGCGGATACTGCCAGTCTTATCCAATACAAGATGAGCCCCAAATTTCCCGTGATTCCAATGCAAGATGAGCCCCAAATAAGGCAATCTCCTGGAAATGTACGAGCCATCATAATAGGAGGCTATGACGATAAACATGGACGACTCAGGCATCAAGGACATTGCAAGGATAAAGAAGTTCTTGAAGGGATCGTGCGGCATCAAGCTTAATGGAATATCGCGCGAAGAAAAATACCGATGGATCGCCGAG
>JBDRGJ010000098.1:0-3587 GCA_043817835.1 bacterium | reverse complement strand
TACAGGAAAATCAGGAATATGGAAACTCCTATGCCGACTACTTTTTTCGGGGATTTAATCCGAATTCCCACCGTCACTCCGAGGACAGCAAGGAACAGGGCGCTCAGGGCAAGGGCGTTTCTCGTATTGTATTCTATCTTCAGCATCGCCGAGGGCAGGCTCCGGCTGTCCAGTTCGGCAATTCTTTTTTTAAGCTGGCCTGACGAAAGATGCGATATTTTCATTGACTCCCTGTAGTCCGTCTCCGCATCCATTGTGAATGTATATCTTTTAAATCCCACGGACGTAACGCTGCCGCGGGTTGAGGATTCCGACATCAGCATGGTCCCGTCATTAAGTTCAAGGCCGATAATTCCGCTGCGGCTGTTCCGTATCTGTCCGGAATCCGCATATATCTGCACTTCCGCAAAGTTATTATTCAGCTTGTATATCCTGACATTTTTCATTAAATCCTTTTTAATGCTGTCAACGTAAAAAATGTAATTGCCTATTTTAGAAAAGGTTTTGTCTTTGATACGGAGGATGTTTTTTGACAGGATTCTTCTGACCATATTGTTCATCTTATAATTGCTCTCCGGGGAAAGGTTGGAATTTGAATAAAGCAGGAATCCCGCCACTGCCAATCCGCTCAGTATGACCGGACGCAGAATTATCCGCGGGTTTATTCCGGACGACTGCAGCGCCAGTATTTCGCTGTCGCCGGCAAGCCGTCCGACCGCCACGACCCAGCCCATAAGGAAGGATACGGGAATGACGAACATGAACGATGCGGGGATTCCCAGGATGAATATCTTCAGGACATCGGTTAATCCAGCTCCCCGGACGACCAGTGAAGCTATGAACTGCATGGCGTCGTTGATGAGGAATATTCCGATGAGAATTAATACGGCCGCCAGGAAAACCGACAGGAATTCCCTGGCAATATACCTTGTAAAAATACGCATTATATAGTTTAGCAAATTCCAGCGCGTTGTTGAATTTCCGGCATTATTCAGGATTTTTTTACGTTCTCAATTAATGACGGTATTAACTGGTCAGCTCCGAAAGCAGAGGAGCCCCCGTCCCCATAAGGATAGCTTCACAGCTGCTATTTAACGTTGCGGCGAACCCGAAGTCGTATTTGATTCGCTTGTCGGAGCAATCTTGATTCCGGGAATCCAGGACGGGCAGAAATTTGACAGGTCGCGGTCAAGCTGAGTAACATTCATGAACAACAACCCGTGCATACCTGTCGATTTTGCTCCTGTCACGTTCTCTTCTCTATCATCCACAAAGAGTACTTCTTCAGGCCGGCGACCGATATCTGCCAAAACTGCAATATATATCTCTGTATCCGGCTTTTTCATGCCCAATTCCGTTGAGAGATATCGCCGGTCAAAGTAGTCAAACAATCCTGTCTCGCAGCTTATGTGGGCTATTTCCGGCTCAGTGTTTGTAAGGCAGGCTACGGAGAGATCTTTCTTCAACCGATGTAACAATGCTACGAAGTCCGGATCGTGCCGAGCGGCAGCCTGCCTGTAAAATGCCAAATGACGACACAGGATTGCTGCGGGGTCAACGGACAGCCCCAAATCCCGGACCACGGAACCGTAAACCTGAAGGAGAGTCTGCTCTCCCCTAATTGCCGAATCCTGATGAACTCCGATCGCTTCCGCCAGAAGGTCCGGCTGGATGCCCAGTTCTTCTGCTATCTGAGTCATGATATAACCGCTTGTCTCAGGCACCACAATGCCGCCTAAGTCGAATATTATCCAGGAAATCATCGGCTCTCCAACGACAGTCTTTAGAACATCACCACAAAGGCTTGTTGCGGTTTGCCTTTTCACCGGGAATCGGTATGCTTGAATATAAAAGGAGGCGGCTACCGTGAAACAATGCGTCCGTAACCTGCAAAAGGGTAATCAATGGCTATGCGGCCCTCCCCCGTATCCCCGATGCCGCTGTACAGATCCGCCTTGCCGTCCGGACGCATCACGATGCCGGAGGTGAACGCGCAGTCAATCAGTGTCGGCGTCTTGGCCGGCCCGTCCGGGTAGCATGGCCGGGTGCCTATAATTTTGATATCGGCAGCTTCGTGTTTCACAGGGTCAAACACCCAAGAAACGTTCATATAGACCGAAACCGTTATGTCCTTATCCCTTTTTTCGTTGTAACACTTGTGCCCGATGACTCCTATCATGCCGGTATCAAGCATGTATGCCTGATTACAGCCGCCCCATTCGCCTTTACTGAACAGCCCCGGAATGTAGGCCGCTTGCTCGATGACCTCCGCTGTCAGGTCTTCAAGCCGTTCAATGGCGGTAAACCCGATCTGCGATTCACTGCCGAACTGTTTCACGATAGATTCATTGCGGGGGCGCGAAAACACGCCGATACGGCCATCGGTGAGTTCGACCAGACGGATATCTTTCATGTAGTCAGGACCTGTTGTGAAGTAATATAGATCATGAAGGTCAACCCCCTTGTAAAAATAACCATAGTAAGTGTCAATCTCGCCGGCCTTGCGCCGCACGTGGGAGCCTCCGAGCACGAGATTGTCGCCGATACGGCTCAGGTAAGGGTCTTCCAGCTGGTAGATCATTGAGTCGGGCACCAGTGTCCAGTCGTCTTTTCCGCTGCTGCGGAAAAGGCGCACCCAGGCCCGCGCCCATTCGTTTCGCCGTTCCACCCGCCCGAAGATATAGGAGATACCCTCCCATTCAAACGGAATTGAGCAGTTGTACACATCATAGCCTTCCACTCCATGGAACGACAGCACCGCGCATTCAAAAACCGTTTTTGTGCGCTCGAACTGCGCTCGTTGCTCCTTCAAATTCATAATACTTCTCCTTTTTGCGGACTCGTTACCCCACCGAACGCTAAAGATAAGGTGCGGAGTTTACTCCGCCACCGCCATTTGCTTGTTATACTGTTTTCTGTAATTGTTTCCGTCGTGTTTTTCTACCGCGAGACCCGTTTTATGATCCTGTCCAGTTCCTTGTCCGAAAAGAAATAGATCCTTATAAAACCGCTGTTGTTTTTGTTTATCTTGACTTCTACCTTTGTTGCCAGGCTGCTTTCAAGCTTTTCTGACAGCTCTTTCACTTCGGCGGGTACGTTTTTGGTCTTTTTCTGCGCCTTTTTTTCGGCTGTCATTTTTTCCGTATCCCTGACGGAAATGTGCTCTTTTATCAACCTTGACGTAATATGCTTTCTTCGCAGGGCGTCACTGATATTGATAAGCGCCCTCGCATGGCCCTCCGTTATCAGGTTCTCCTGCAGGGCCGCGGCCAGATCCTCCGGAAATTTCAGCAGCCGCAGGGTATTTGCAACTGCAGGCCGGCTTTTGCCCAGCTTGAGGGCAACTTCCTCCTGGGTGAGTGAAAATTTCTTCATCATGCCCTGAATTCCCCGTGCTTCCTCCATCGGGTTCAGGTCTTCCCGCTGAAGGTTTTCAATAAGCGATATCAACGCCATGTTTGAATCATCGCTCTCACGTATTATGGCAGGCACATGTTTCAATCCGGCGAGTTTTGCCGCCCGGAGCCTGCGTTCTCCCGCTATGAGCTTCCATCCCGCACCGGACGGCGAAACGACAAGGGGCTGTA
>JBDRGJ010000097.1:0-6270 GCA_043817835.1 bacterium | reverse complement strand
ATGCCCACCAACCTCTACGGCCCGAATGACAATTTCGACCTGGAGACCTCGCATGCCCTTCCCGCGCTGATACGCAAATTCCACGAAGCCAAGGTGCGGCACGTGAAGAGTGAGGAGTTAGGAGTTAGGGGTAACGTCTCACCCCTTACGCCTAACTCCTCACATTCTTCGCCTCACCCCTCACCCCCGGGCCGGTTAGGGTCCCCTGCGGGGAACCGCCCGCACCCGGAGCTCTGCGAGGGGGTATCGCCGCACAATGACGAAGTCATTATATGGGGAACAGGCACCCCGCGCAGGGAATTTCTTCATGTTGACGACATGGCTGACGCTGTGGTCTTTCTGCTGGGAATGGACGAATACCATGAACTTACCAACATAGGCACGGGCACGGACATAGAGATACGCGAACTTGCCGCAATGATAGGTGAAATAGTCGGGTTCAGGGGAGAGATAAAGTTTGATTCTTCGAAGCCGGACGGCACTCCGCAGAAGCTTTTGGACGTTTCCAGAATCAATGCCCTCGGATGGAAAGCCGGAATCGGGCTGAAAGAGGGAATAGCCGCCACATACCGTTGGTATCTGGAAAATCAGGCAAATATCACAAAATGAGACCAGAGATAAGCGGATACTTCACTCCTGCGTTCAAGGACGCAATTTGCGACCTTGAAGCGCGGTTTTTTAAAAGAACACCGAATCCGCTATGCTATGGCGAAATGAGTGTTATGTCCCCGGATTATCGGATTTCGGATTAAAAATCAATCGGGTGGAACAAGGATAAAAAATGGAAATCAATAATGAAAATGTGGATATGGATATAGATCTGATGGAATTGTGGCGGACGTTAATCAGGCATTGGTATTGCGTGTTGGGCATTCCCCTGCTTTTAATGGCTTTTGTTTTTGTCAAATACAGCCGAATGCCCAGGGTATGGGAAGCCAATGCCGTGTTCCAAGTCGGCAGAATTCGGAACAATCTGATCGAACCGGTAGCTCAGATTATAGCGCGCGCGGAGACGCAGCAATTTAAAACCGCCGGTTTCAACAGTCTGAACATGCCCGGCATACAAAGCGGACAAGCCGGTCTTTATGCAGATTCCTTAAAAATCCGCCAGCTCAGAGGAACAGACCTGCTTGAACTTAAAGTGCGCGGGTTCTCGCGGGAAGAAGCCATATGCTTAGCTGAAGGAACAATTAAATATTTAAAGAAGCTGCATAATAACGTAATGGAACCTGCCATAGCTTTTTTGCAGCGGCAATTAACAGACGCAAAAGAAGACGCGGCCAAGACCCGCAAGTCGTTGGAAAAACTTGCGGAGTCGATGCAGTCGAAAAATATCAAAACAGAAGACAGCTATTTCCGGACAATGTTTTCCGCCAGTCTGGGCCAGCAGCTGGGCGCTGATTTGAGAAATTTGCGGCAGAAAAAATTGGAATTGGAGGAACAAATAAGCCCTTCGCAAACCCATCCCACATTTATGGTCAACAATGTGTACGCGGCGGACGAACCGGTGTCCGTGCGCAGATTTGCAAACACCCTGGTAGCGGGCATGGTCGGTTTATTCATGGGCGTTCTTGTCGCTTTCCTGCTGGGCGTCATAAAAAAATACAATCCCGGGACTTCTGCCGGCAAAAAAAAAGAAGCTTAGCTTCGCAGAATGCCTCTGGCCGGGCAGACGGTGCCTGCTTCTGATGATTGATGCTTTTTCAACAACAGCCGGACAGTTCAAATTTGGGAACGAAGCAGGTGTTTGTAAAAAAAGGGGATTAATATGAAAGTAGTCATTCTTGCGGGCGGCATGGGCACACGTCTCAGCGAAGAGACTGATCTTAAGCCCAAGCCGATGGCCGAGATAGGCGAGAAGCCCATGCTCTGGCATATAATGAAAATCTATTCGCACTATGGTTTCAATGATTTCGTGCTCTGCCTCGGTTATAAGGGCTACATGATAAAGGAGTATTTCGCCAACTACTTCCTGCATCAGGCGGACGTCACCATAGACATGAAGAGCAACAGGATGAAAGTGCACCATAAGAAGGCCGAACCCTGGAGTGTGACCCTGGTTGATACCGGCCTTAATACCATGACCGGCGGTCGCATAAAGCGCGTGCAGGAGTACATAGGCAGGAATTCCTTCATGCTTACCTATGGCGACGGCGTGGCTGACATTGACCTTAAAAAACTTGCGGCTTTCCACAAAAAGCAGCAGGTGCACGCGACTATGACGGCAATACAGCCGCTGGGCCGTTTCGGCGCAGCGGATATCGCAGACAACGGGGTTGTGCGGGCCTTCCGGGAAAAACCGCAGGGCGACGGCGCCTGCATAAACGGCGGTTTTTTTGTGCTGGAGCCGGAAGTTTTCAATTATATAAAGAACGGGGACGCCGCCGTCTGGGAGCGTGCCCCGCTTGAAAAGCTGGCTTCGGACGGGCAGCTGGCCGCCTATGCGCACAAGGGTTTCTGGAAATGTATGGACACGCTGCGCGATAAGACTGAGCTGGAGAACCTCTGGAAATCCGGCAAAGCGCCGTGGCGTATTTGGCGCTGACGCTGAATAAGAATCGGCGAAACGGAGAATCGGTGAAACGGAGAGTCCTAAGATAAAATGAATACAGGCATTGAGAAATCACACAAGTCGCCAATTAACAGTTTCAGGGATTTAAATGTTTTCCAAAACAGTTTCAATGCGGCATTGGCCATTCACGAAATAAGCAAAAGATTTCCTTCTGAAGAAAAATACTCGCTCACTGACCAGATAAGACGGGCTTCCCGCTCAGTGCCAGCGAACATCGCCGAAGCATGGCGGAAGCGAAGGTATGCCGGTGCGTTTATAAGCAAACTGAGTGATGCTGAAGGAGAAGCCGCGGAAACCCAGGTTTGGATTGACATGGCTTACAATCTGACTTTTATTTCAAAGGAACAATGGGATGATTTTAACAACCGATATGAAACGATATTGGGGCAATTAGTCAAAATGATCCGCGAACCAAGAAAGTGGTGTTTGCCCGATAATAAGCAATAATCATATGAAAAGTTCTTCCATGTCTCGCCGTATCGCCGATTCTCCGACTCACCGGCTCACCAGTTCACCGGTTCTCCCATTCAAAAACTTTTTTGTGGGCAAAAAAGTTTTTATTACCGGACACACCGGTTTTAAGGGTTCATGGCTCTGCCTGTGGCTTCATTCGCTCGGAGCAAAAGTAACCGGCTATGCTCTTAAACCTCCTACCAGGCCCAGCCTTTTTGAATTGTGCGGAATAAATAAACTTGCGGACAGCATAATCGCTGACATAAGAGATTACAGCCGGCTGAAGAAATGTCTGGTGGCCGCTAAGCCCGATATAATATTCCACATGGCAGCACAGCCGTTGGTTTTGGAATCCTACAAAGACCCTGTGGGGACCTATTCAACCAATGTCATGGGCACGGTGCATCTTCTGGAGGCGGCAAGAAGCTGTAGAAGCGTGAAAGCGATAGTCAATGTAACTTCGGACAAATGCTACGAAAACAGGGAACGCCGGCAGGGCTACAGGGAAACCGAGCCGATGGGCGGGCGCGACCCTTATTCCAGCAGCAAAGGCTGTTCCGAACTCGTCACATCGGCCTACCGGAATTCTTTTTTCGCCCGTTCCCCGTCTCTCCGTTTCTCAGATTCACGCCTGCGAAATTGCGCAGGCGTGGCCTCCGCCCGCGCAGGCAATGTCATAGGCGGCGGCGATTGGGCTGAAAACCGGCTGATTCCGGACTGCATAAGGGCGGTTTTAAAGGGAAAGACAATAATAGTCAGAAATCCTTCAGCGGTCCGGCCATGGCAGCATGTGCTTGAGCCGCTTTCAGGATACCTTGCTTTAGCCGAAAAACTTTATAAAGCCCCGGCGCATTATTCCGAAGCCTGGAACTTCGGTCCCGGGTCTTCGGACGAAAAGCCGGTAGAGTGGCTGGTCAGGGAATTTTGCCTGGACTGGGGAGGAAATGCCTCCTATAAAACAATCACAAAAAAGCAGCCGCACGAAGCCGATTACTTAAAACTCGACTGTTCAAAAGCCAAAAAGCGGCTTCTCTGGCGTCCGAGGTGGGGCATTAAAACGGCAATCAGAAAAACCGTTGAGTGGACAAAATCGTATAAAGATAAAAAAAATCTTCGGGAAATATGCCTGGATCAGATAAGGGAATATTCATCTTTTAAATATCTCAACAGTTAAACGGTTTAATGCTTCAACAATTTTTTAAATTCGTATAAATCTGATGGTCAATAACAGACTTGAAAAAGATCTGAGGAAAAAAGCTGTTGCAGCGGATGTCAGGTTTGCCTGCCGTTCCTGCGGGCAACCCGACCTGAAGCCGATTCTCTCGTTGGGACGCACGCCGCTGGCGAATGCTCTGCTGACCGCCGACCGGTTGGCGCAGCCGGAAGAGACCTTTCCGCTTGACCTGGTATTCTGCCCGAATTGTGCGCTGGTGCAGATCACCGAAACGGTGCCGCCGGAAAAACTGTTCCGCGAGTATCTGTATTTCTCGTCCTTCTCCGACACGGTGCTGGAGGCCGCCAGAAACATCGCTGAACGGATGATCGCGCAGCGCGGTCTGGACGGGAATAGCCTGGCGGCTGAGATCGCCAGCAACGACGGGTACCTGCTCCAAAACTATCGTCGCCGGGGCATCCCGGTTCTGGGCGTCGAGCCGGCGCGCAATGTCGCCCGCGTGGCGGAAGAGCGCGGCATCCGTACGATCAGCGAGTTTTTCGGCGAGCCGCTGGCGCGGCAAATGCGCGGACGCGGCCAGGCGGCGGATGTCATTCACGCCAACAACGTGGTGGCGCATGTGGCCGATTTGCACGGCGTGGTGGCCGGCATACACACGCTGCTCAAGCCGGATGGAGTCGCGGTTATCGAAAATCACTACGTGAAAGACCTCATTGACCACGTGGAGTTCGATTCCGTCTACCACGAGCATCTCTGCTACTACTCGGCGGCTTCCTTTGAACGGCTGTTCCGGCGGCATGGCCTGGTGCTGGCGGACGCTGAGCGCATTCCGATTCACGGCGGTTCCCTGCGGGTGTTCTTCCAGCGGGCGGACGGGCCGCGCTCGCTTGAAAAAGAGGGCGCGCCGCGGGTCCGGCGGCTTTTGGCGGAAGAGGCGGCCTGGGGCGTGGATAAGCCGGCATTTTATCAGAATTTCGGCACGAAGGTTCAGCAGCTTCGGCAGGAGTTGTTATCATTGTTGAAGCAATTGAAAGCCGGGGGGCGGAGGATTGCGGTATATGGCGCGTCGGCAAAAAGCACGACGCTGCTCAACTGCTATGGCATCGGCGCGGAAACGCTGGACTGCGTGGTGGACCGCAGCACGGTCAAGCAGGGACGCTATACCCCCGGCACGCACCTGCCCATCTGCGCGCCGGAGAAATTGCTGGAGACGCGTCCGGATTATGTGCTGTTGCTCGCCTGGAACTTCGCGGATGAAATCCTGATGCAGCAGGCCGAATATCGGAGAAGGGGCGGCAAATTTATCATCCCGATACCGAAATTAAGAATTGTCTAAAGGTTATGTTGTTTGTCGAGACTAAACTGAAGGGTGCATTCATTGTCGAACCTGAGCGGCTGGAAGACGAGCGCGGCTTTTTCGCGCGCATCTGTTGCCGGCGCGAGTTTGAAGGGCATGGTTTGAGCCCGCGGCTGGTTCAATGCAATATTTCTTTTAATAAGAAAAAGGGCACATTGCGGGGGATGCATTACCAGGCCGCGCCGTATGCCGAAGCCAAGCTGGTTCGCTGCACGATGGGGGCAATTTATGATGTCATCCTGGACCTGCGCCCCGAGTCGCCCACGTTAAGGCAATGGGCGGCAGTGGAGTTGAACGCTGAGAATCGCAAAATGCTGTATATTCCGGAAGGACTGGCGCACGGCTTTCAGACGCTTACGGCCGACGCGGAAGTGTTTTACCAGATGGCCGAGTTTTATCACCCTGAATGCGCGAGAGGCGTGAGATGGGATGATCCGGCATTCGGTATAAAATGGCCGTTGTCCGATAGAATCATGTCGGAAAAAGACCTGAACTATCCGGATTTCAGATGATAAAAGTAACTGCTCCCTTTCCCTCTCCCCACGGCCTCTGGCCGCACCGTCCTTGAGCCGTTGGCTCATCAAAACGGCGCGGGGAGAGGGCGGGGTGAGGGGTGAGTAGTTACGGATAAAATGACGAAAAAGGTTCTCTTAACCGGCGCTGCCGGCTTTATAGGAAGACATGCCATTCCCTTGTTGACAGAGAAGGGGCATG
>JBDRGJ010000096.1:0-3083 GCA_043817835.1 bacterium | reverse complement strand
ATGTTGTCCATAGCCTTCGGCCAGTCCAAGTATTACGTGGACAATCTTTCGGAAAACGTAAAGCGGGGCTTCCGTCAGAAGTTGCGCAATGGCATTTGCCCCGGCACCTCCCCGCTCGGCTACATAAACGACAAGAACACCCGGACCATATTTCCGGATAAAGACCGGGCGGTCTTTATCCGGAAGACCTTTGAGCTTTATGCCACCGGCGATTATCCTTTGGCGGAAGTGCGCCGCATAATGAACGGGGCGGGTCTTAAAGGACGCCACCACCCGGAGCCGCTTTCCACTTCAAACTATCAGTACATGCTGCGTAATCCGGCCTATTACGGGGTTATACGCTACAATGGCGAGATTCACGAGGGCAAACACGAGCCGATCATAACCAAGGCCTTGTTTGATAAGTGCCAGGAAGTTATGAAGCGCAAGAGCAAGCCCAAGGGTCCTAAGCTTAAGCCCTACATCTACCGGGGCCTGTTCCATTGTAAGGAATGCGGCTGTTTTATAACCACGGAAACCCAAAAGGGCCATTATGTGGCAAGTTTTGTTATGTGAAGAGTTTTTATTAGTGATGCCGTTCCGGGGCGCGGATTTTTTTGATCTACCCTTGCAGCACTCGCCTTCTTTGCCCGCACGGCATATCGTAACTGTCCCTAATAAAGTTATCAGACGAAGCTATGGCGCCCGCCCGGATTGATATCCAAATAATTAAAGCGTAACCTTTTGGTTGAGTAGAACCACACCTGGCCGGCGGACGTCGGCCGCCGGGAGGTTACGCGCGAATGTATAACGCCAAAGAAAGCGCCGTTGAGCAGGCGGTTGAACGAAAGGCCAAAGATTATTGTGCCCGCGTGGAGGAAAACCGCATTCCAAAGCCCGAATGCTGCCAGGTCTGCGGACGTGCCGGACGTCTGAGGTGGCGAGGCAGCTACGCGCGCTCGCTGATCACACTGGCCAGGACTTATACTCTGCCTATCAAACGGGTCTTCTGCCGTTTTTGCGGTCACACATTCGGCTTGCTGCCGGACTTCGTGATGAAGTTCTACCATTATGCCAGGGAAACCATTCTCTACGCTGTCCGAATGCTCAGGTCGCACACTTTCGAAACTGTCGCAGGTAGATTTATTATGGAACGGAAGAACCGCTGCCTTGCGACCTTGACGTTATACCTCTGGCACCAGAAATTCGCCGGGCAGTAGTTGTGGCAGAACCTCTTGTATATTTTCAGGTGACTTCCGCTTATTCTGTGTTACCCCCATCTTTTTCGTATCCCTAATAAGTAGCATTTCCATGTCGCGTCAGTGTGATCCGGAACCGGTGATCCTGCCGGCTATGCCGGAACACCTGTTGCTTCGGCACGGAAGACAATCCTATCCAGCTATAAACCGCCGCCAATATCCGGATTCACTTGCTTTCTATCTCCGACCGGCACAATCCTCTTAATGGCGATCCTGTTTTCGTGATGGTAGGATAGCCATAATGGATGAAACTTTGTTCGCACAATATGTCAGGGACATTAAGAAGCGGGGAATAGGATTCTGGCACTGCTCACTGCTCGGGCGCCAGACGGGCATTTTTTTGCGCTGGTTGTCCGCCCAGAGCATTTCCCCTGCGCAGGTGGACGGCGATATTTTGACGAGGTATCTAAAACACCGCCAGACACAGGGGAATAAACGCCAGACATTAATCCAGGCTCTCGGGGTCCTTCGTCACTTCTTCCGCTATCTCATAGAAAGAAAGCTCGTTCAGCAGAATCCGACCGAAGGCATCTCGATCCGCTGGTTGGACATCCCGGGCGGGGTCCGGGGTTACCAAGGCCCATTGCGCCGCGTTCTTAAGGGCGCCTATGCCCTGTGGAAATTCCGTCTTCCCTTGTTCGCTCCTCACTGGGAAGCGTATATCAATAACCTTGCCGATCAAAGTTACACCAAGCGGACTCTGTTCCAGGTGATGGAACATAACTTTTATTTCCATCGCTATCTGACTGATAAAAAGATTCAGGACTTCTCCCTGATTACTCCTGGGTCGTTGCGCGCGTATCTTTGTTATAAGGCGAAGCACTTCCAGGAAAAACATGGTTATTCCATGCCGCTCTATTATCGACTACACATCGACGGCCTCATCAAAAACTTTCTCGTGTTCGCTTTTCAGCAGCGCGGCCGGCCTTTCTTTCCGCCCAAGCCAAAACAGGAAAACGCCGTTCTCCCCGACTCGCTGTTGGACCGGCACAACGATTTCTGCCGTATCCATAGGGGATTGTCGCCAAGCACACTAGCCTCTTATCGAAGGTATCTGCTCTCGCTCGGGGCGTTTCTTAACCACCAGGGAATACACTGTCTCAAGTCCATCACCATCAAGGAACTGGATGCGTTCCTTGTAAATGAGGCCGAGCGTCTCAACCCAAAGTCCCTTCAATACGTCGTTTCTGCCCTTCGGTCCTTTTTTCGTTTTCTCCATCTGCACGGTGAAATTAATTCGGATATCGCCCAAGTGTTAATTTCACCCTCCCGTTTCCGGTCGGACCTGCGGCCCAAATATCTTCCCTGGTCGAAAATCCAGCAACTCCTGGCCTCCGTCGACCGCAGCCACCGCGTCGGCAAACGGGACTACGCTATTCTCATGCTTCTGGCGCACCATGGACTGCGGGCACGGGAAGCGGCTGCGTTGCGGATCTCCGACATCGATTGGGATAACCACTCCATATTTTTGCGCCACAGGAAAGACGGCACTTCTGTTCAGATGCCTACTTCCCCGCAAACCGAAGAGGCGTTGCGGGATTATCTGGCGGTTCGCTCCGCCTGCCCGGCTCCGGAAATATTCCTGACCGAATGTGCTCCCATGAAACCGTTTGAAAGGGCCGTCTATGGCGTGGCCCAGCGTCACATACTGAAAGTTTTCGGAAAACTGCCTTTTTCTCAGGGGGCGCATCTGCTGCGGCACTCGTTCGCTAAAGCCCTGCTGGACCGCGGCGCCAAAATCCAGGAAGTGGGCGTTCTTTTGGGGCATCGCTCACTGCGAAGCACACAAATATATACCAGCATCGCCACCGAAGAACTCCGGGAAGTGGCGGACAATTACGCCAA
>JBDRGJ010000095.1:0-3185 GCA_043817835.1 bacterium | reverse complement strand
GGAAACGGACGCCTGGGGACGTCGGCGCAACGCCGAGGAAAAAACGGTCGATTGGCAATTTACGACCACGGATGCACGCATCAAGCTCAAGCGCCTCTATCCACAATTTAAGTCTTGACAGACTACTAGATCGAAGCGCATCTTTGCAAGATAAACTGCTCAAATCCGTGGAGTAAATCCGCGGACATTGCAGTGGGTGGTTAGGTCAATGGCGCGGTGGGACGCTCTTCCTATTCTGGGTACCGTGCATATTCGTGCGTAAATACACGCTAAGGAATTTACAGGGCTACGCTTTTTCTGTTGAGGACGTAGTCGCCGTATAAAATGACGTTTTCCCATGAGACAGGGCTGATATGGCTGAGGAGTGAGAGATCCATATTATCCGGGAGCGTGTTTGTTTGGATGACCCGATGGATTTCCTTGGCCTGCCAGTAGATGATACAGGCGATGACGAGGGTGAGACAGCTGGCGGAATGCTTCTGCTGAAGCCAGTCCCGGCTGTTCAATCGTCCTCTATGGCCGTAGTTGAGATCCCGTGCCAGGGCATGAATCTGTTCGCCCTTGAGCAGGCCGCGCCGGTTACGCCGGCGCATAGCCGGATCGGATAAGAAACTCAGGGTATATTCGGTGCGGATCAGACGGCCCAGCTCGCGGTTGGCGCGGTAGAAGTGATTTTTTCTGGTAAAACCGTTGCGTCGCCTCAGCGCGGTGGAAGCGGTGGCATGCCCGCTTTCCAGGGAAGCATAGAAATGCCCCATTCGGTCCCACTCCTCGGCCATCCACGCCGGGTGCAAAAGGCGGTCTTTCTTTTTCAGTAATACACTGAGTGGACCGTGATCTTTCCCTGTGTCAATATAAAAGATAGCCTGCTTATGCAGCCCTTTTATCCTGGGCACGAAGCGTTTTCCCAACATAGCGAAGGCGGCAAAATTGGTATCCGTGAAGCCATGGGTATCGGTGTAATGCTCTTCTATGTTCAGGTCGCTTTCGTTGTAGAGCAGCCCGTCCAGGACAAACGGCGCATCGCGGTCGGCGCATTCGTGGGGAATGACAAAATACGGAGCGTAATTGTTCGCCACAAAATTATAGAACTCCAGGGCGAAGTCATTGAATGCATGGCTATAGCTTTGCTGTAGCACCTTACGGGGCAGGGCGAATCGTTGTCCGTCGCTGCTGGAGGTAGTACCGTCGCCCCAGGCTTGGGTAATGTCGAGGCGGCTGATGGCATTGACCACCTGGGCCAGCGCCCCCCGCTGCGTTTCCTCGTATAGATGCCAGTCCGTGATATGTTTCATGCGGGGATAGCTGATCCCCTCAATCAGCTGTGCCATCGTATAGGGGCCGATTTCACAGGCATGCGCCATCACGGTAGCCAGCACTTCACAAACCTGCTGAGCCTCCGGGTGTTCCTGCTGGGCGGTCGGCATGAAGGCGCGGGAAAAGTGCAGTTCATTGTCTACCTCGATCAACAGTTCCGGCAGTTTGATCGTGCGTATGTGCTCGCCGATCCATTCTTTCAGGGGATTCAGGCAGCGATCGGTACCATAATCAAGTTTTTCCGTCGGATCGGACGCGATCTGCCAGCCCTCCTCATTCAGTTGGGCATAACGGTTATCCGGCAGGCTCTCCAGGAAGCGGTCATAGGCTCGGTTTAATCGATCCGTCAGATAAGCCGACACCTCATCGGGGTTTACCGGCAGACCGGCGCGGGTAAAAAAGGCGTCCCGTCTGGAGGCCCATTCGCTTTCCGGGATAAAAAAGGTGTCCAAGCTGGCGAAGCGTTTACTGTTCGGCACGGAAAAGTTGCCGGATTTGACTTGGTCTCGCAGGACGGTTAGTAACGCACATTCCCACGCGGGCTTGTGCAGTTTGTCGTCCTGAAACACAAACCGGCGCAACTTGGGGGGAATGAAGCCGGTGGGGGCATTCTCCGGCAGTTTGTGTTTGCCTTCGGCATTCATGCGATTCAGCAGAGCCATCGCCTCTAGGAGGTCGTCGGAGGTGGGGTCTTGGGTGTCCACCTGAAACGTAATATGTCTCAGCAAGGCCGGGGCAAACTGACGTAGATAGCTGTACCGGGCCATCACCCGTTGAAAACGGTCGCTGTAGTTATGGCCTAATATCTCCTCCATTTCCTCCATTTCTGCCTTGAGCGTCTCTCCGTCAATGACCTTGAAAATAGCCGACCGTAGGTCTTCCGGTCCGACCCCCTCATCCAGTAAGACCCGGAGAATTTTCCGGTAGTGAGAGAGGGAGGCGTGGATATGCCGACGACGAGTCTTCAGGAAGTCATCGATTTCTTTGTCCGCCTTGTTATACATCTTATTCATCAGCTTGTCGTGCATCTGTACGGCGGCATCGAACGTATCCTGGTACAACTGGCGCAGAAAGCAGAGCAGCACCGTGTACCGTCGTTCCTCTTTCAGCTGTCTCAGCTGGTACAGGGAGCATTGACGGGCATACCGCGCTAAGGAACGCTGGAAGTTATTATTGAGCCAGGTCATATCCACCGAGATGACCCCTGTCTCCTGAATCCGCTCTAAGGTTTCCGTCAGCCGGATAAAGGAAGCCGGGGACGGGTTACCCGGGGGGTGCTTGAGGGAGTGCAAGGACGAATAGGCCGCATCATCGGTCGTCAGCAGGGCATCCAGACGGGGCCGGGTTTCATCCCCGAGCAATCCGGATACTTGATCGTAGATAGCCATCCGCGCCGCTTCCCGCTGGGTTTGAATAAGACGGAGCATCGTGTCGGGCGAGGGCTCCAGAATACGGCGTTCCCGGAGAAACGTTTTTAAACGGGCCGTCAAGGCGGCTTTCTGCTCCAGCTGGCAGGCTTCGTTGAGCAGAAAGGTTTCGACTTCGCAACGGGCGGAGCGGAAGAATTGGAGCCCTAAATAATGACGGATGCTCTCCTGATGCTCAGAAACCGTCTGTTGACGGCTTCCATAAGGCTCTCCGTGCTCAATGTCTATGCTGAGTTGAATCGAGGCCCAAGTCAGCAGGTCCTCTTGGAGCTCCAACGGCTCTTGGGCAGGGAACCGATTGAATACTCTGACAAAGGCCAGCTGGTAGGCAAAACCGAGACGGTTATGATCCCCCCGGCACTGCGCAATACAGGCCAAATCCTCCGTTGAGAAACGGCCCTGTGCGAGGAACGGTTGGGGAGGAAAAGAGGGCGGCATCAT
>JBDRGJ010000094.1:0-6493 GCA_043817835.1 bacterium | reverse complement strand
AACAGCGAATCTAATGGAGTGGACAAAGATGAAAAGGCTGGTGAAAAGCAGATTTTTTGCGGTTTGGCTGATATTTTTTATCGTTCTGTCTGCCAGGGCCGGCTGGCGTTGTTTTTCTATCGCAGCTACGGTCAGCAGGCTGGAAACGGCAGCAGGCGAATTGCACATGAAAGGCAGGGAAGCAATGCGGGTTGCCGGAGATTTGAAAGACCTGGATGATGAAACCGGTTTCTTCAACGAACTTATGGCCATGTATCCGGAAAACAGGGGCTATCTGCGTTCCCAGAAAGCAATAGCCGAAGAGGTCAAAGAACTGAGAAAGCAGGCATCAGCCAGATTGGGCGGCAGACGCCACATAGCGGTTGATACACGTGCGAATAAACTCTATATAAGGAAAGGCTTGAGACTGCTGTGGGAGGCAGACTGTTCTGTGGGAAAAGGCGGAATGGTCCGGGAGCGAAAAACAGGCCGCCGGTGGTCATTTTCCACACCACGGGGAGAGTTCAGCGTCATAACGAAAATCGACAGTCCCCGCTGGATAAAACCGGACTGGGCTTATGCTGAAAACAGCGAGTTGCCTCCGCCTCCGGGGGATCCGTCAAGGGTAGTAGAAGATGAATTGGGAAAATACGCTCTGGATATAGGACACGGATATCTGATTCACGGCATCAGAAACGAATCCGCACTCGGGCAGCCGGTTTCCCACGGCTGCATAAGGTTGGGCGCCGAAAATCTTGAAAAGCTTTATAAAACCGTTCCCGTGGGAACGAAAGTTTTCATTTACTAGCATGAAAAACCTGAAATTTTCTCCGGGATTCATTCGCTTAAGCGGAACGGCTGCGCTTGTTTTCCTCTGGTTTTGCGGGACGTATGTCTCAAGGCGAGAGGCTTTGCTTAAGCAGGAGCTCTGCAGGCTGGAAGCGCTGTCGTCGTCTTTTCGGGTCGGCCTCGAAGAGCTTAATTCTACCAGGGAACTGCGATACAAAAACGTGCGCAATTACAGGAAAACAGTGGCCGCAATTGCAAAGTCCAGCAGCAAGGTTTTTGCGGAAGGATTTTCCCTGCAGGAAGAAAAACGTCTGCTGGAAAAAGTATTGGAAATAGTTGATACAAGTCTTGAGATGGACCTGGACTCGGGGAAAATCCATCTTATGCGGAGAAAACTGGCGGTAAAAGAATATCCCATGCAAAATCCGGGGTTAAAGCCTTCGGGTAAGAAGGCCGGCAGCATGCCCGTCTCATGCCGCATTATTTCCAAGGAGCGTTTTGCCCAGCCTGAACGTGGAAAGGTTGAGGAAACAGAAGGAAAAATAGTCTGGAAACCTCCCCAGGCAGGCACTTCACCGCGCAGCGCAGGTCTGGGTGAATATGTGATTTTTACCGACAGTCCTCTTATCTTCCATGCTCCTGCCTCAAACGCAGCCCTCCACGATACGTATCCTCATTTCTGCGCGGGACTCACTCTCTACAGCGCCCGCCGGCTTTACAAAAGTTCTTTCATAGGGAACAGAATAGTGTTCAAGCAGACCAAACCGGTTGCGCCTTCCGTCAGGAAGTCAAAAACCGTGAAAAAAAAGAAGAAAAATTAAGGAGACATCATCTTGGCAAAGCGGCTTAATCTGACTGATATTTTCTGTCTTGGTCTGAATGCTATTGTGGGCAGCGGGATATTCCTGTTCCCCGGGAAAATGGCATTGCTTGCGGGGCCGGCCTCGATACTGGCTTTTCTGGTTTGCGGAATGCTTTTGGCTGTCGTTGCGCTCTGCTATGCGGAACTGGGAGGCATGTTTCCCCGAAACGGCGCAAGCTACGTATATGCCAGGGAGGCATACGGTCTTAACATCGGATTTGCGGTGGGTTGGATATCCTGGGCGACATCTGTTTTCAGCCTGGCTGCTGTGTCTGTGGCGGTCAGTTTTTATCTCTCCCATTTTAATTCTGTTTTTCTGCAGGTCTGGGCCGATAAGATAATCGCCGTAGGCCTCATATGCCTGTTCGGAGCGATCAATTACCGCGGCATCAAGCCTGGAGCAAGGACGGTTAATTTTTTCACCTTGAGCAAAGTGCTCCCTCTTCTGATGTTTGCATCTGCAGGGCTTATCCGCAGCACTCCTTCGAACTTCTCTCCTTTTTCCGGAGGAGAAGGCGGTTTCGGTTATGCCGTATTTCTGGCTATGTGGGCTCTTCAGGGATTTGAGGTGATTGCGGTGCCGGCCGGCGAATCTGATAATCCGCAGCGCGATATTCCTTACGCGACGTTAGGGTCGCTTTTCTGCGCCACATCCATATATGTTCTGATACAGGCTGCTGCCATCGGGAGCTATCCGGATCTTGCACATTCCACGAAAAAACCGCTTGCAGATGCCGCATCATTCGTAATGGGACCTTTAGGAGGAACTCTCATCTCAGCGGGGGCCCTGTTTTCTATGACCGGGTTTATTGCCGGAGCCGCGCTGGGTGCGCCGCGATACCTTTCAGCACTGGGAGAGGACGGTTTTATATCAGGGGCGCTGGGCCGTTTTCACTGCCGCTTCGGGACTCCATATATTTCCATATTTTTCACCACCATGGTTGCTGCCATCCTGGTATTGATTTTTGATTTTCATAGGCTTGTTAATATCACCAATCTGGCTGTCGCGTCCCAGTACTTTTCAACCTGCCTTGCGGTCATTGTCCTCAGGTCTAAAAAACCCGACCATCCCCGTCCCTTCCGGATATCATGGCCCTGGGGCGTCGGGGTGTCAGGCTGCCTTATTTCGGTCTGGCTGGCCACACGGGTAAGCGCTTCCGATCTGCTTTTGGGGGCAGGCATACTGGCATCGGGTTTTACGGTGCTTGCAATCAAACGGATAAGGCAGACCATTTAGGCACCTGTTCCACACGTTGCCGCCTTACCGAGAACAGAGCAGGCTGAATTGCCGGGCAAAATTTGGTTAAATTGAAGCGATTGTGCAGACAATTCAGGAGAAAGTTTAAATGAAAAAAATGCGGCCTTTCGGAATTCCGGGTATCCTGCTTACGGTCGCGGGAATTTTTTTTTATGGGCATATTGTTCATAAAGCTCATGTGGATGTGGACCATACCGCACATGTTTCCAGGGGCAGTTGAGCAGGGCCTTTTCGCCGCAAAAATATCATGGTTCACTGCTCTTAAGCTGACGGTTTTTGTGGGACTGGTGGCCGGTCTTACCAATATATCCAAATCATAGGAGGCTTTTTTATGGGATTCCCTTTCAATTATGTGCTGACCGATTCGGTTCTTGAAGTCCGACTGGGGTCTTTCACTGTAAGGAGGGTCCTTTATTCCGATATGGAACAGGTGAAGCGAGGATATGCTTTTTGGAACGAACATTGGATTAATTTCCTGCCCTTGCGCTACCTGACTATAAGACGAAGAAGAGGCTGGATCCGCAATTTCGTGATAAACCCCTGTGAACCGGAAGTTTTTATCGAAGAACTTCACAGAAAAATAGCGCATAAGCTTTCCATATCACCGCGTTCCCGTCCCGAAGTTCCAGAATGCGTAGATTCGGGACGCCCCAAACCTACGTAGTTTGGATATTTGGGACGTCCCGAAGTTCCAGAATGCGTAGATTCGGGACGCCCCGAGGTTTAGAAATTTCCAGGTCGTGACAATGTTAAAACCCCCAGCCTTTTTGGCTGCCCTGCGTCCCGGCAACCTCAGGTGCCTTACCGGGGCTGCCCTGCGTCCCGGCAACCTCTGGAGGAGCCGTCCGGACTCTGTCCGGCCGCCGCACCCGAAACTCCGTGAAGGGTGCAGGTGCCTTGCCGGGGCTGCCCTTATCATCCCGCTCTGCGTTCTTTCCTGCCGCAGACCGGAATCGCCGGCAGCCTCATCCAGGACCATAGTGGTCTGGGAGCAGGATGATGCCTCCGTAGCTCCGTTCATAGATTCCGTATTCGAGTCTTTCCGCAAGCTTCCTGAAAATTCCGGGGTGACCATAATCCGGTCGCATTACCAGAACGAGGACCTGCGCCAGCAGTTCCAGGCCGCGTCTCTGGCAGACATCCCCCCGGATCTTATCATGGGCCCTTCGGATGCGGCGGGAGTATATGCGGTCTCGGGCTTCATCCTTCCGGTCAACAGGCTTTTTAACCTTGGCAAGTACAACAAAGCCGTGCTTGAGGCTATAACCCTGGACAACAGTACCTGGGGTATTCCGGTCAGCAACGGCAATCACCTGATGTTTTTTTACAACAAGAGACTTGCGCCGAAAGTTCCTGAAAATACGGCCGAACTCTTCCGCTACTGCGGAGGAAAGGCGCGGGACCTTGGGCTTTCCTACTGCATGGCTTTCGACATGGGGGAGCCATTCTGGCTGATGCCATGGCTGGGCGCCTTCGGCGGCTGGCCCATAGACGACAAGACGCCCACGCTGGACACTAAAGCCATGCGGGACGCTCTCAATTTCTATCTGGACCTGAAATACCTGAAGAAATTTGTTCCGGCCGAGTGCGACTATAACTGCATGGACGCACTTTTCAAGGAATCCAGGGTGGCTTTTATTATAAACGGCGACTGGGCTATTTCCACATATGCCCGGCAGATGGGAAAAGATTTCGGGGTCGCCAGAATACCGCGGCTCTCCGCCACGGGAAAGTGGCCCGCTCCCATGGTCAGCGGCAAGTATTTCATGCTGAGTTCCGCGCTTAAGGGCGAAAAGCTTGAATTGGTCATAAGGCTTGTGGATTTCTACACCGACAGGGAAAACCAGGTGGCGCAGTACAGGGCGCTCCGGCGTCTGCCGGCCCTTACCGAAGCCATGAAGGCTTCGGAGATAACTTCCGACCCGGTTTCCCGCGCGTCCATAAGCCAGCTGATGAAAGGCAGACCGATGCCCATGGCCACTGAAATACGGGCCGTGTGGGACTCCATAAGGCCGCACATGGGCAGGGCCGTAACACGGAAGGTATCTGTCGAAGAAGCTGTCACGAAAATGCAGATTGATGCTGTCTCCAAGATAAAGGAGATGAACCAGTGACTAACGGCCTGCTGGGCCCGGTTCTGGATGTCGCGGGATTTCTGCTTCTGATAATCGCCTGCGTTATGGTCCTGGAAGCATGGCTATATCTCCATTTAAAATGCAGCGACAGAAAATGGTTCCTTCCGGCTGCAGCCGCCGCGGCTCCGCTGCTTGTCCTGGGAATTTTTACCGCAGCAGCGGGACATATGCCGGAAGGAGGACGGTTTTTTTCCGTGACGGGTTCAGCGCTTATTGCCGGGATTTCCGCGGCTGCGTTCGCCAGATACTTTGTGCGCGGGCGGTACTCTCTTGCGTACATGCTCACTGCGCCGGCCTTCATAGGACTGGCTCTTCTTATCCTCTATCCTCTGGTTTTCGAAATTTATCTTTCATTCCATGACCTTAAGCTGACCACCATAATGGAATGGAAGCGCTCGGGCTATCTTCCCTTTGTCGGGCTTTCCCAGTACTGGAAGGTGTTCGTCTCATCACCCCTCTCAGATGTCACGTTCTGGCAGCTTTTTATGAGGACCATATGGTGGACCGTCGTCAATGTCTTCTTTCATGTGTTAGGCGGCTTTTGCCTGGCCCTGCTTCTGAACAACCGCATACAATTCAAGGGGATTTACAGGACCCTTATGGTCATCCCGTGGGCCATGCCGCAGGTTGTGGCTGTCCTGGCCATGCGCGGCGAGTTTCATTCCCAGTACGGCTTCATAAACATCATGCTGGAACGGCTCCTTGTTATTTTGCCCTTCCTGAAAGCGCTGGGCGTGGGCCCGGTGCAATGGCTCAGCGACCATCCGCTCCTCACCTGCACAATCATAAACGTCTGGCTGGGCATACCCTTCATGATGGTGGTCATGCTGGGCGGTCTGCAGTCCATATCCCATTCCTATTACGACGCCGCTTCCATAGACGGAGCTTCGTGGTTCCAGCGCCTGCGCTACATAACTCTTCCGCTGATAAAACCGGTGGCCATGCCCGCGATAACCCTCGGAGCCATATGGACCTTCAACAACATCAATGTGATATATCTTGTGACCGGGCAGTCGGGGGGCACTGAGGAGGCGGACATACTTGTTTCGGCCCTCTACAAAGCAGCTTTCACTTTCAACCGCTACAGCTACAGCGCCGCCTTCGCCATAGTGATTTTTGCGGTCCTTTTCGGCCTGTCAATGCTGCTGATGAGGGTTTCCAAAGGCGCTGAATCGGCTTATGAACAGCAGAGATAACAGGGAAATGGAGGAAAGCCGCAAGGCGCTTTCTTCCCACAAAAGAAAGGAAACGGCAAAGATATTTCTCGTCCATATCCTTCTCCTTCTCTTCTGCGTTGTCTGCGCATACCCCCTGCTGAGGATTTTTTCCGTTTCTCTGCGGCCGGGCGACCGGCTTATATCTACCGACCTGGCGCTTATCCCGGCCGGGGCAGGTTTTGCTTCTTATGCGACTCTTCTAAAGAGCACCGGATTCCTGAGATGGCTGTGGAATTCCCTGGTCATAACATGC
>JBDRGJ010000093.1:0-3743 GCA_043817835.1 bacterium | reverse complement strand
TCCATTCTTTCGCGGCGTTCTGCCAGCGACCGGGATTTCTCTTTAACTCATCCCGCAGGAAATTGTTCAGCTCTTCCTCATCCTCTCCGCCGGTTTTTCCTTCGAGCATTTTCGGATTCTTTTCAGCGGCGCAGCCCCTGTGAATCATCATGGTGGCGTCGCCGCCGTCGTCCACAACGAGTTCGGGTCCTTTGCCCTCCGGAAATTCCAGCGCTTTTGAGGTGCACCACCAGTATTCGGCAAGGGACTCGCCTTTCCAGGCGAAAACAGGCACCCCGGCTTTGGCTATTGCCGCGGCGGCCTGGTCCTGGGTGGAAAAAATATTGCATGACGCCCAGCGGACTTCCGCGCCAAGGGCCTTTAAAGTCTCAATCAGGACGGCTGTCTGTGCGGTCATGTGCAGGGAGCCTGTCACCCTGGCGCCTTTGAGCGGTTTTTTCTCCTCGTATTTCTGCCTGATGGCCATAAGGCCCGGCATTTCCTTTTCAGCCATCTCTATTTCTTTGCGGCCCCAGTCCGCCAGGCCTATATCTTTCACTTTGTAGTCAGCCATCGAACTCTCCTTGGTGGAAACCGTCGCAGCCGTCTGTGGCATTTTAAAATCCTCCGATTTGTTTTTACAGCTTCCTGCTCTGATAAAATAATTATATTGAATTAACGGGAATTGGGAAACTGTTTTTCACGACATATGCAGAGCCATTATGGCTTTCTGCACGTGAAGTCTGTTTTCTGCTTCATCGAAAACCACCGAATGCGAGCCGTCCATCACATCGTCCGTTATCTCCTCTCCCCTGTGGGCGGGCAGGCAATGCATCACAAGCACGTCTTTCGAGGCGCGGCTGAGAAGCCGGCTGTTGACCTGAAAGCTTTGGAAAGCCTTAAAGCGTTCCAAAGCCTGCATTTCCTGGCCCATGCTGGTCCAGGTGTCTGTATATATAACGTCCGCGCCAGTCACAGCTTCAACGGGGTCGTAAGTGAAAAGTATTTCTGTCCCGGCTTTTTTTGCCGCGATTTTCCCTTCATTGAGAATTTCGGTTTTGGGCTCGTAGCCTTTGGGAACTGCCATGCGCAGGTTCATGCCGGTAAGCGGGCAGGCGTCTATCCAGGAATGCAGAACGTTATTCCCGTCGCCGACCCAGGCGACTGTCAGTCCTTTCACTGACTTTCTTTTTTCCAGGATAGTGTAAATATCCGCCAGTATCTGGCAGGGGTGGTGGTCGTCGGTCAGCCCGTTTATGACGGGGATTGAGGCTTTTTCCGCCAGTTCTTCCACTTCGCTGTGAGCGTGGGTGCGTATCATTATGCCATCCACCATGCGGGAAAGGACCCTGGCAGTGTCGCCTATGGTCTCGCCGCGCTTGAGCTGCAGTTCGGCGGAGCTGAGAAAAAGCGCATGGCCTCCAAGCTGGTACATCCCTACTTCAAAAGAGACGCGGGTGCGGGTTGACGGTTTCTGAAAAATCATTCCGAGGGTCTTGCCCGCCAGCGGCGTGTGGCGTACGCCCTTTTTAAGCTTATCCTTTATTTTTTTCGTCTCCTTGAAAACCTGCCGGATATCTTCATGGGAATAATCCGCAACTCTTAGAAGGTCTTTTGTGTTCATGGTTTTTCCTCGGGCTGAACTTGAATATTTTTGGGGCGATATAATAGCGTTATCATATGCGTTATCATAAATTATATTATCATTTTTTATTCTTTTTAAACTCATGTCAAGTTGACTGAATGAAGGTTTTGTTATTAAATCCAGAATGGCTAACAAGGAGGGATATCATGAATAAGACTATTTCAGTTATAGCGCTGTTGCTGGCATGCGCCTGTTCCGGGAATAACGGAGAGAACTCTGCGGCGACAGGAACAATGAAACTGGCATCAGCGGACTTCAAAAATAATAAAATAATGGACAGCAGGTTCACCTGCGACGGCAAGAATGTGCCGCCGGAACTTTCCTGGCAGGGTGCTCCGGAAGGTACAAAGAGCTTTGTTCTGATGGTGAAGGATCCTGACGCCCCGGGAGGCAACTTTGATCACTGGCTGATTGCCGACATCCCCGCGTCGGTTTCCGGCATACCCAGGGGCGGTCCCGTTCCCGCGGGCAGCAGGGAACTGGACAACGGTTTCAGAAGGACCGGCTACGGCGGTCCCTGCCCGCCCTCCGGTACGCATAGGTATGTTTTCACGCTTTACGCTCTTGATACCGGCAGACTGGAAGGGGTGACAGCAGGCAATATAGTCGAGATGGCGGAAAAAAACGCCATGGCGAAAGCGACGATTACCGGCCGGTACAAAAGGTAAAACAGGGAGGGATAAATGAAAAAACTGGTAAATCTAGCGGTGGCAGGTTCGTTGTGCATGGCAGTGGCCGGCTGTTACGGCCCATTTGAGCTCACAAAAAAACTGCACAGGTGGAACGGGGATGTCGGGGATAAATGGGGGAATGAAGCCGTATTCCTCGTTTTTTCCATACTGCCTGTTTACGGTTTCACGGTGCTGGCGGACGCGCTTGTGCTTAATTCAATAGAATTCTGGGGAGGCAAAAACCCGGCGACAGCCAAACAGATACGCTCAGTGGAAAACGGAGACAGCCAGGCGGTCATGACCTGGCTGCCCGAAACCAGGCGCTTGCGGGTGGATATGTTCCGGAAGGGAAAAGCAGAAGGGGGTTTCGTCATAGAGCCCGGCGCGGATGGAAACCCGACAGCCATAGACAAATCAGGCAAAGTTTTTTCAGCCGGCACCAATCCGGACGGGACCGTTACCGTCAGCGATGCTTCCGGCGGCATTGTGGGGACATGCGATCCTGCAGCCATGTCCGGATACTTCAACTGAGAGCAGGCAGGGTGGAACCCCGTTCCATTTTCGGACGGAGACTCTGCTAAGGCTGATAATATGGAAGAGTGCGCTCTTTTTACGCACTCTTCCTGCTGATGATGTAATACTGTCGGAAACAGGATGAGAGGTTATTGCCTTAATGGCGCATGTGAAAGTCTGGTTCTATGATATAGGCTGGGTGCTGGCAAAGGTTGAGCTTTCGCGCGCTTTTGAAAGGTTTTCCGCCTCATCCGGAAAACCTGTCGGCGAACTCCGGGATATCTTTGAAAAATCAGGGATTAACCATGTCTACGAAGAGGGAAAAATTTCTTCGGAAGAATTCCATTCCAGGGCTGCGGCGCTCATGGGTCTGCGCATGGGGTTCAGCGAGTTCGCCTCTGCCTGGTGCGACGTATTCACCGAGAATAAAAGAGAAACCATGCGGCTGGCGCGCCTCAAAAGATATTGCCGAGTTTTTCTTCTTTCCAATACCAATGAGATGCATTACAAATTTTTGAATGACTTTATTCCTGCGCTCAGGCTGGCAGACGGCGCGGCGCTTTCCTGTCGGCTGGGCTGTTCCAAGCCCGGGAAGGAAATATATGAGGCCGCACTTAAACTGGCGGGGGCCGCTCCGGACGAATGTGTTTTCGTGGACGATATGCCTGCGAATGTCGAGGGAGGCAGGGCAGCCGGAATAAGGTCGTTGCTTTTCAATATCCGCTGATTTTTTATGCTATTCCGGGCAAATCCGAAGGAATGATGGGAGGATGAAAAATGGCAAGAATTCTTATCGTGGACGACTCGCCTGTTACCAGGGAAATGCTCAGGGAGCTGCTTGAGGAAATGGGCCATGAAATCTGCGGGGAAGCCGAAGAATCAGCCGGGGCTCTGGCGCTTTTTTCCGATACAGCTCCGGACCTGGTACTGCTGGA
>JBDRGJ010000092.1:0-3798 GCA_043817835.1 bacterium | reverse complement strand
AGGAAGGCATTCTTCAGGTCCGCAAAGCCCCACCGGCTTCCGCCCGTCCATAATTCCGTAGGATAAAACAGCGGCGGATCAAAGGCCCCGTCCGCCGAAGGAAAATTTACCTTCAAAACATCCCCGGTTCCGTGTTGTGTTTTCGGATATTTTTCCGGATACCGGTAATACGGCCGCATTCTCTTTGCTATATAAGACATGATAGAGTCTGTCACGCTAATCCTCCGCATAAACCTGCGCCGACGCATCAGTTTTCCAAGGAGCGCAGCCATTCTCCGAAACGGCGCATCGAGGCCGAAGGCCTTTGACACCCGGACTCAACATCAAGCCGCGTCCCCAGCGCCTCCCTCGTCTTTCCAAGCACGACTTCCATGTTCCACGTGTCCTTTTCGGATAAAATGAAGTTTTCCAGCCCGACTGCCCGCGCAAAACCGTCCTGTTTGATGTATGAATAGTGATTTCCGCACATTCCGACAAACGGCGTATTTGATGTCCCGGCAAATACGATAAAATGATACCTTCCGCCTATCGCGACCCTGCAGCATGAAATCATTTTTTTGAGAGTTTTGTCCTTCCAGAAACGGGTGTCGGGGAGAAGAACGGCTCCCTTCGCCGAATTGTCCAGCATGTCTGATATGCCCATCAGGTTGAAGTAGTCTTTTTCAGTGTGACTTGTCAATATCACTTTAAGTTTCAAATCCCGCACCATCCTCTCGCACAATTCCGCCACAAATACCCTCATTGACGATGTTTCTGATGTGTATGTGGTGACATTGACGGCTGCGACTTCTCCTGAAGAAAGAAAGGACTGAACGCCGGGAGGAAGGATTTCATCTTTATATGGAAGCGCATATGCGTCATCGCAGGTTTCCATCAATTCTTTAGGTTCGGCATTTATGACCTCAAGATACCGCCTTGAATAAAAGCTGTCCCTCACGGTAAGAACATCCGCTGCGCTAATTATTTCCCGCGCCATTTCATCGTGCCGCGGCATCAATCCGAGCGGACCGATTGTCTGCCCGCTCATAAAAACAGGCTTGCCCATATTTTTGAAATAGCTTACAAGAGCATGCATTCTTGCAATACTTGAGCCTTCCGGATTGCGCGTATTGATTGTTCCGCCTCCCGTGATCAGAAGCGCACGGCATTCTCCGGCGATGCGTTTTATGTCTCTCCTGAAGGGCAGGCGTGCGCGGAGGGCAGATTTGAGGAAAATAGCGGCCCTGTCGCGCCTGCAGGCCGAACGGTACTGGCAATTTGATTGTACGGCCTCTGAAGGAAAACACCGGTCGCGCGGATGGGAATGAAAAAATGCCATATAGTCCGGCTGGTGGCCTATAAGGCAGATGTCTTCCCTGGATATTTTCAGGACATTGGATATAAAGTCAAGGTCTTCAGTCAGCATCGCCTCGTCACCGATGTCCATATTCCCGAAACTGCCTGATATGCATAATTTCATGCGGGATCTCCCCTGCGGTTATTGTCCGGCGTACGGCTGAGAATGGCAACCAGATGCGTTCCTCCTTTTATCGGGCCGAGGATTTTCTGCCCTATGAAATCTCTAAGCCGCCTGCGCGTCTCTTTTGCCATGGCATATCCCGGCGAAAAAGCCGGGTCTCCCAGATGGCGCGCGAATGACCGGCAGGCAAAACGGTTGGCCCTTGCCCAGACCGTTATGCCTTTGCGTGAGATGGCCCAAATATGTCTGGGCGGATCCATTCCGTGGAGAATGCCTCCAGCCAGCATGATGTATAAAGTTTTCCATCTGGAAAAATCGCTGCTTTTCCTGATTTTGTCAAAACGATATCCGATATTCAAGTGCGCATAGGCCAGATATTCCAGGGAATCCGCATTTGGGAACTGAACGACCAGAATGCCGCCGCCGGCTAAAAAGCCTGCCACAACCTTGAGAAAAACCGTCGGCTCCGGAAGGTGTTCAATCAGATGCCGGCAATAGATAAAGTCGAATTTTTCGCAGCTGTGCTCGCGCAGCATCATCGCGTCGCATTCCAGGACTGCCTTCAGCCCCATGGTCTCGCGCGCAAAGCAGCAGGAGCGGCGATCAATATCCACATAAGTCCCCGCCCCGTACCGCAGGTCTTCGAAAGCCCTGCAAAAGAAGCCGCCGCCGCCCCCGATATCGAGCATCTTCAGATTGTTCCCGGGCTTAAGCCCTAATTGCGGAAAAAGCATGGATGCCGATTTCATACGGTCCGGCATCCGGCCAGCGTCGAGATTCGGAATAAAACCGTCATAAAGCTTTCGCAGTGTTTCCTGATCGGGCATCGGATGGACAAAGCCCGTGCCGCAGGAAACGCACTGGCAAACCGGATATTCCCCCATGCGATAGAGATATGCCCCCCTGCTTTGGCAAAAGGCGCAGTCCGGAGCGTAAACATCCTTGCTGTTCATGCCTTATTTGTTGTTTTCCCGATTAAAAACCGTGTCTATCTCCAGCCTGTGGATGGAGCGGTCCAGCCATCGGACCAGCACCAGGAGCCAATGGATACCCCGCGACATGATCCTGAGTCTGGCTTTTTGTAAAATCGTGGGAATCAGAACAGTTTTTTGCCTGTCGGCGATGCGCTTCTTTATCAGATAGTTTTCAACCGGTTTTCGGTCCGTGCTTTGCCATGTCGTAGCCCCATGCATGACTTCTCCTGTCGGAAATCCGTCTGCATCTGTTTGCCTGGGATATCCCAGGAGAATGATGCCCTGAATCTTGTAATGACCGGGTATTTCGTAATCCGCCAAAACGCGACGCCACGTGCATCCTGAAAGAAGGCGGGTGAAGCTCATCTCTTCCGATGCGGATATCCAACAGCTTGCTATTCCCAGACTGGTCGAAAACAGAAGGATGTTCTGCATAGACGCTGCGCAATTCTGGATTTCCAGAGTCTGCCAGAGGTAGTACTCCCCCCTTCCTCTGCGGTCGCTCTCGTAAGAATCCGCAAAGACTATTATGACAGCTGCTGCATTGCCGACAATGCCGGCAGGATGCGAGAGCCGGACCTTTCCATGGTCGGCGTTTTTGTATGGCCAGACAAACCGCGCCAGGCCAATGCGCTCGATTTCCTTTTTGTCGTCAATGACAAGGAACCGCTGGTTCTGGCTGTTGGAGCCGCTTGGGGCCCATATCCCGGCTTCCACCAGCCGGGAAAGAACGTCTCCGGGAATCGCGGCGTCTGCGAACTGACGCACGGATCTCCTCTTCCTTATCACCTGAAACAAGTTCTCGCTCACATCGGACATCAGCATTGTTTTTTTGTTCATATATCCGCCAGCGGTCACCCCTTGTTTGTGGCGTGCGAGCTCCCGCCGGAAAATTCCCGCCTTCTCCCAAAGTTTTGCTGCGAGGGTAATTTTTTACAAACTTCCAGTTCTTTTAACCATGCCCTGCACAGATCAATCTCTTTCTTGGGCACCATGCCGATTCCGCATAACGCAGCCCAACATTTTAAAAGATTCATTCCCAAATCATTTGATTTATTGCTCAGCTGCAATGACAATAAAGTATCCATTATTTTGCGATTATGCAAATACCCGGGTGTTTCCTCCAAAAAATCTTGCATTAAATCATGGGTGTTTCTGTCTTGATAAACCGTGGGCGAATGAAAACTTAGATTCATGCCGACTGCCTGCAAACAGATTTGAGCGACGAAACCCCTCCATATATCCCCCAGCCTAAAAGAGACATGGCTCGGAATATACATAAGCTCATATGCTCCAAATAACCATGCCGTGTTCTGTGAATTGAACGGACAAAAAGACCCCTTATCCAAAATTACCGGCGACCTG
>JBDRGJ010000091.1:0-15592 GCA_043817835.1 bacterium | reverse complement strand
CCTTATGGCGACCGAGATGATGTGGATGGGCGAGGAATCCGGCAAGCTGCCCGATGTCATAGCAACGCTTTCCAAATTTTACCAGGAGCAGATAGAACAGTTCATACGGCGGTTCTCTTCCCTGGTGGATCCCATACTGGTGGTGGGGGTGGGCGGCATAATAGGAGTGATAGTCATGTCCATATTCATGCCCATCTTCCAGCTTTCGCAGATAGGGGCGAAGTAATCGATGGGCGGCGCGCGTTTTTGCAACGCCGGGTTGCCTTGACAATTCCGGGTTTCTGCTATAGGCTATTACTGAGACATATTTCTCTGTCGAGTGCCGCCCCGCCCGCAGGGGCGGACGAGACTTAAACGCAGTTCAGCGGACAGGCTCTTAAACACATGGAGAGATGAAAATGTTTTTTCCTGACGGAAGGAACACATCGCGGGGTTTCACTCTGATAGAATTGCTCGTCGTGGTGATGATAATAGGCGTTCTGGTTGCTTTTGCAGTGCCTTCCTATTTAAAATCGATAGAAGTGTCAAAAGCCAGCGGCGCAGCCGGGATGGCCCACACCGTAGGCGTCGCCAACCGCATGTACACTGTCGACAACTATCCGAAAGTAACGCAGTATCTGTCGGGTCCTGTCTCGGACTCCTGCAACAGCATCGTGTGCCCGGATGAACCGGCCTCGAACGTCTGCGAACTGGTGGCGTGCAATTACATGGCGAAGCAGAGATGGATTGACTTGGCCTACGAATTTTACGCATGCAACGGGACTTCAGGGGGAGGATGCTGCGGTACTGCGGTATATGGAGCCTTTGCCGTCGGCGAAGACAGGGTGGCCTGCGCCAGAAGGAAATCAACGGTCTCCGGCTGCGGCGGACTCTACACCAAGTGCAGCAGCTGGGGCTTTGCGTCCGGCTCGGCCGGGACATGTCTGCCTTTTAATACCACTGAGAACCCGGGCTGTCCGAGCCTGTGAGCGTCGGGGATATATGACCCGAAAAACGGAATCTGATTGCGGATTCACTCTGATAGAGGTCGTGATGGCCGTGTTTATAGCGGCCATAGCGGTCATGGCGATATTTTCAGTGGTGCTTTCCAGCCGGGTGAGCGGTGTAAAAACCGATATGAGGGAGGAGGGCACAATGGTGATGAAGCATGCGGCCGAGATGCTCAAAAGTTATGTGTCGGCCCAGATCACGCCCACGGAGCCTGTTGACCCCGCCCCCCTGGACATTGATATGCCAGGCAATCCTCCGGGGCACTGGTCGAAAGATTCGTCATCCATCGGTTCCAGGCGCTGGGCATTGGCTCAGGGAACGCATGATATCTCAGACCTGCTCAAAGACTATCCGAATGCCAAACTTCCGCTTCCGCCAGCCAGCAGTCTCACGTATACAGTGGAAGATAAGCCGGGATGCAAAGACTCGCTGACAGGGGGGGAAGACCTCAGCTTGATTTGCAAAAAGGTCGAGTTCACGCTCACATATTAAAATGACTGATAACTATGAGGATTTTCCGAGGAAAAAAAGAAACGGCTCAGAAGGATTCACCCTGGTGGAAGTGCTGGTCGCCGTGCTTATTTTCAGCCTGGTGATCACCGGTCTTGCCGCCATATACGCCACCTCCCAAAGGTATCTGTCGCAGAGTTTCAAGCAGAACCTTATAAAAGGTGAAATCGCCATGGCCGCAAAGACCGTCACAAGGGCTCTTAACCTTGCCACCAGAATCGACAGTCCGGCCTCGGGTCAGGAGGGGGACACGCTGGCCTTTGCGGTGAATATAGCGGAGGACGGCTGCCGTCCAATGGTCAGCGGCCCTCCGACAGAATGGTATTATTTCTGCGCCAAGTCAAAAGGGGTGATATCAGGCATTCCGAGAGGCGACCTTTACATGCACAGCGGAAGTGTGACCGATGTCGTAGCATGTCCTGCCAACTCGCCAACGTCCATCACTTATTCCGTGGGATCCTGCGGAGACAGTTCCGGCAAGCTTATCCTTAAAGACATGAGTTGTGATCCTGTTTCGGGGTGCAATTGGGTCAAACGCAATGCGCCCGACGGCGAAGGGGCGAACGACATCAAAATAAAACTGACCGTGGAAAAGAACCCTTCCGCCACCGAGAGCTTCAGCCCTTTCAAGACCTCGGCTGAAACAGTCATCCACGTGGGGATGCCCACGCTCGCCACAGTAGGTTCATAGTGAGAGTGACAGTCCGGTTAAAAAGCGACAGGGCCGGCAATATTACGCTTGAAAAAAGCCGCGGCGTCTGTTAGACTACAGGGTAGAGGGTGCGGCAGTCAGGGGAATACGGTTAAGCGGAAATGAGAAATTTAAAAGAACTGTCAGGCAGGCTTTTCCGGCGGCTTAAAAAAAGCCTTACGCGGGGCGTAGTGCTTTTGCAGACGCTGATCATGGCCGTCATACTTGCCATGATAGGAGCGATGACGCTTAAATGGACTCTTGGAAGGCATGCCCTGGTCTCCCAGGGCTACAAAAGCACCGTTGCCAGGGCTGAAACCGATTATTGCCAGGCCTATGCCTGGGCCCAGCTGGGCACGGCAGTAGGAGCCGTGGGAACAGGAGTCCCCCAGCCCTGTCCTCCTCTGCAGATAGACCCTGTATATTGGTTCGAAACGGTGGGCAGCGCGGGTAGTCCTACCAGGATGGAAATCAAGACCGACGATTATTAGGTAGCTGTTTTCTCCCGCCGTCTGTCGTGGTAAAACAGGACAAGACCGGCCGCAGCCCACGCAATTTCCCTGATGTGCCTTACTATCGCGAATGCGAATCCCAGGCTGGGCGACATGCCCATCGCCGTGAAAATGGCCATTTTTGTGGCTTCCTGCGTTCCCGCCTTTCCCGGCACTGCGAAGAATATTCCGTCCATCAGAACCGACAGCATCTCTATCAGAACCGCAGTCGGCACGTCGACCGGGTTTCCCAGGAACCGGGCTATCCAGTAGGCTTCAAAAGCACCCCATAAATAAGCCGCAAGAAAAAACAGGACCGAGACCGTGAATCGCAGGGGATATCCCCTCAGGAACGACATCATCTCCCTGTCCATAGATCTGATGTGTTCCCATTTTGTCTTTTTTCCGTCGGTAGGGCGTCCGGCTTCCGACCGCCCGGCTTTTGAGGCCCGCACTTCCAGGAATATCACCAGAAGAAAAAGGCCGGTCAGCAGCCATGCGCCGGCCTTAAGCTGTCCTCCCAGATTGGAGAGATTGACTCCCCGCAAAAAGGCCCAGATTATGGCCGCAAGCGAAGTCAGCGCCAGGGCAAGCGTCTGGGTTATCTTTGCCACGGCCACGCCGGCAAGACGCGAGGAAAGCGGATGGTTTTCTCCCAGCATGCCGGCCCTGGCCCATTCCCCCGCCATGGTGACCGAGGGGGTCAGATAATTGAGGCCGTCTCCGGCTATGCGCAGCTTGAGCAGCCGCATGAAGGGGATTTTCGCGGAAAGTCCGGGCTGGAAGGCATATCTCCAGCCGGCCGTGTTAAGAAGACAGGCCGCTGTTTCCTGTCCCAGTATCAGTACAAAACCCCAGCCGACCAGGGACAGCGAGGTCCCGACGAAATCCATATCCAGCCCGCGGACGATGACGGCCAGCATCGCAAGGCCGGCGGCCAGAAGCAGTATCTCGAATTTCCTCATGCCGTTATTTTAGAATATTGGAGCTTCCTTTGCCGGTCCGCTCCTTTAAAACAATGCATTCGTCTGATATACTATTCTCCGGATGAGAATCCTCTGCCTGTGGGCTTTATTCCCTGGTTTTATCCCGTCTGCTTTTTTGCCGCAGACATGCGCCGCCTTATCGGCGGAAAGGGTGACGGCGCGTTCTCCGGCGAAATACCATAAGGCATCCTCCGTAAAGTGGTTGGTCAAGAGTTCCTCGCATTTTAAAATACACCATCAATCCGCATGGGCTCCTTCCGGCCTGACCCTTGAACTGGAAAAGATACACGGCAGAATGCGCGCGCACATGGCGATGTTCGCTCCGTGGATGGCCGTGGAAAAGGTCGGCATATACGTTTATTCCTCCAGGCGGAGATATCTGGCCGGGGAGTTTTCTCCCCCGCAGTGGTCAAAGGGAATAGCCAATTACCGGAAAAAACTCATTGCCGTCTATGACACCGGCGATCGCGGCAAGCTTACGGCCGTGATAACGCATGAACTGGCCCATCTTTTCTTTGAAAGTTTTTACGGCGAAGCCTCCGCTGTTCCCCCGCCATGGCTTAGCGAAGGGCTGGCCGTTATGATGGAGGACGCGGCTTCGGGCCGTAAAGCGGACAGCCCGTGGAGTTCGGCGCTGAAATCCTGGTCGCCTAAACGGATCATCCCGCTGGACGTCTTTTTCAACAGCAGGGTGGAAGAATCCTTTTCCAAACAGCAGGTGGAAAACTGGTATCTGCAGGCCTACGGCATGGTCAAATATCTCTACGCAAAGCACGGAATGCGCCTCTCATTCATAAAATTCTGCCGGGTGCTCAGAGACGGAGAACAGCCGGAAAAGGCCCTTAGCGAGGTCTACAAGGTGCGCAGTCTCAGGGATTTGGAGAAAGAGTGGACGGCATGGATTGTCAGGCAAAGGACCGCGGGCAAGGCCGGAGTCTCTTTGACCGGACCGCAGTTCGGCGGTGTGCGTTTGCCGGGTTTTTTACGCTTTAATTTTAATTCCCCGTCAAAGACCAAAAAGCCTGTCAGGAAGGGTGCGCGGTAGACTAGTGTAGTGCGTCTGACACTCCTTTACATTTGACTGGCCGAGTTTTGGAGCGAAACAAGGAACGAAGAGCGCGGCATAGCCGGGCTATGTAAGCGATTCGTGACGCAGTTGCCCGCCTGTCAGTTGTCGGGCAGGCAGCCCAAAAGCGGCCAGCCCCCCAGGGAGGCTCACTTTCGGCCGGCTGTTTCGTTGCTCCTCACTCACAGACCCCCGGTATGCTCGTTTGTCGCGCCTCACATCCGGTCCAAACCTGAGCCTTCAAATGTTAAGAAGTGTCAGACGCACTACACTATTTCAGTCCGAGGCGTTTGTAAGCGGAGAGGAGCCGGAGGTCGTAGTCGCCATGCGGTCTGCGGCCGGGAGCCGTTTTCCCGCGTTCAGCGGAAAGCCTGCCTGCGTAAGGGGCGAGAAGTCCTGCCGCAAAAGCGGCATCGTAAAATGAGGGGTTGAGCTTTATTGCCCGGTCCATAAGTTCCGCTGCTTTTCGCCTGTCTCCTTTCTGCCAGTAGGCCAGTCCCAGCACGTAATACGCGGGTATGCAGGATGTATTGCCGGCTGTCACTTCTTTTAAGACCGCTGTCGCCGAGTCCGGCTTTTTCATGGCTATATATATGTAGGAAAGAGACGTTTTCAGTTCGTCGCTTCCGGGATAGGAATCCAGGGCTTTTTTTATGTGCCTTTCGGCCTGGATGAACCTGCCGCGGTTGAAATTCAGAACAGCCAGATTGGCCTGAACCCGCGGTATGCCGGGAGAAACCCCTTCAGTCGCCGAATAAAAAGTCCAGTCGTTGCGGAAGACCCTGTTGCGTGAGAAGGTCGTGTGACCCAGCAGCAGCAGATACGCCGCCGCAATCATCGGCATGATGATGCGCGTGCGCGCGTTTTTCGACCTGAATGCTGCGGCAGCCAGGGCGCCGAAGGCCAGCGAAAATCCGACCAGGGGAATATACAGGTACCTGTCGGCTTTCAGATTGTAGTTCAATATCAGGTTCGTGACCGGCAGCAGCGTTACGGCCGTCCACAGCATTCCGAGAGAGATGTCGTTCTTTCGCCTGAAAAGCATCGCTGCCAGCGCTATCCAGAGCAGTATCTTCGTCAGGCCCAGCAGGGCGCCGGGCCGGGCCGGGGAGCGCAGCACCGGCGGGTTGTAGTCGCCCTGCAGACGCGTCGGCATGAGCAGGGCGTCGATATAGGAACCCAGTCCCCGGGCCATTGTCGAAAAATTGACCAGGGGCGAAGAGTAAACCTCGTGCCAGGGCGGGGTCTCAAGCGAGGGCAGATTCAGGGTCTGTCCGGGGACGCGCGGCGGATTCCAGGCCGCCGGAGGCATGATTTTCGGGGATGAGGATGCTATCCTTGAGAAAACGTCGGATATGCCGTTCGCCGAATATCCGGACCTCGGCATGCGGAACCAAAGGTAAAAAAGAAGGACCGCGGCATAGGGCGCAAGATCCGACGAAACCGATCTCCATGACCGGCTGCGCCGGGATTGGGGCGCGGAGAAGCGCAGAAGAGCGAGAAAAACAGGAAGCGTGGCCGCCATTTCATGCGAGAGAACCGCGCCGAAAAATGCGAGGACGGAGAGCGCTTTCCAGAAGGGTCTGCGTCGCGGACCGTTTCCATGCCAGGTTATGACGGCCGACAGCAGGGAGATAAGGCACAGGTTAAGGGCAAGCAGGTGGGCACGGAAAGTTATTATGTTGACCGCCTCGGCGGCCACGGGATGCACCCCGAAAAGACAGCCGGCGGCAGCCGCTGCGCCCAGTGAGCCGGAAATCTGCAGTACGGCGCAGAAAACAAGGACGGCATTGAAGCCGTGCAGAAGAACGCTGGTCAGATGCAGGTAAAAAGGATCGAGTCCGGAGGTGCAGGTATCCGCAAGGACGCTGGCAAGCCAGACCGGACGCGCGCTTCCCGGCACTGGCAGTACCTTCCAGAGATTGACGGGGTTCAGGACTTTCCAGAGGGATGAGCAGTCCCGCAGAAACGGGTTGTCATTGACAAAAATACCGTCGTCCCAGACAAGGCCATTGGAAAGGGAATTGATGTATACTGTCAGGGCAACAAAAAAAACCCCTGCTGCCGCAGCCCAGATTAAGCGCGGCCGGACGGCAGGGAGACCGGGAAGATTTTTGTCCGGCATGTGTAAGATTATAATATAGTTTGAGGCCGGGTTGGGCTCGCTGTTCGTGGTTCACGGTTCCCGGTTTTTCGACCGCTGAACCTTTTAGCCCGAAAATTGCAGTTGAAAGCAGTTTCTATCGACAAACGCAGGGATAAAAAAGTGCGTTGCAATTTTCGGGAGGTAACTGAAGAATTTGGGTTAATCTTGAACTCTGAACCCTTGAACTGTGAAACTGAGTAGTTGCGTTTGGAGACTGATTTGACCAGGCAACCCGAAATAAGCGTAATTATTCTTACCGGCGGCCGGCTGCAGAAGCTTAAGCAGTGTCTTTCCTCTCTTTGCGATACTTCAACCGCCGTGCCGCATTTTTTCGAGATAATCGTCGCCGTTAACGGCAGGGACAGGCCCGCAGAGGAGTTTATTAAGGGAGAGGCGGAGCGCGATCCCCGGATACGGCCGTTGTTCATTGATTGCCGCCGGTGCAGGGGGGAGGCCAGGAATTCGGCCATCGATGCGGCACGGGGGAAATTTCTTCTTTTCCTGGACGACGATATCACGGTCCCGGACGGATTTTTTTCAGGGCTGCTTAAAAAAACCGCTGAAAACACGGAATTTTCGGTCTTCGGCGGCAGCCAGGATCTGCCATTGTTCCCGGCCTCCGCGTTTCAAACCGCCTCCAACGCCGCTTTTTCCTCGGTGTTCGGCGGGGGAATTTTCAGGAAGCGGTACGGTTCTTCAGCTGCCGATTTCGAGGCTTCGGAAGCCGACCTGTGTCTTTGCAATCTTGCAATACGCAGGGAGATACTGGAGGGCCCGGCGCTGCGTTTTGAGGGTCACCTTACCAGCGGAGAGGAAAACCTTCTCCTTGCAAGACTTTCGTCCGCCGGCGTGCGGATGCTTCATTGCGCGGAGCTTGCGGTCTTCCATGAAAGGCGCGTCAGCCCGGCCGGCCTGGCCGGACAGGTATTCAAAATGGGGATGGGACGGGCGGAAATGACCGGGATAATGCCGGGGTCATTGCGGCTGTTCGCCTGCCTGCCTGCCATTGGACTCGCGCTTGTCTGCGTTTTTGTGTTTTTAGGTTTATGGCGCGTGCTTCTTACGGCCTGCGCGGCTTATGCCGCGGCTTTGGGCGCAGGCGGCGCGCGTTTTGCGGTGAAGGAAGGGGGGGGAGTGTCCGGGTTTTTTCTTTTTTGCGTCTCCTGCGTCTGCATCCACGTTTCGTACGGTGCCGGATTTCTTTGGGGCGCGGGGCAGTGGCTTCTGGAATCGCCTGCGCCGGGACGGAAAAAAAACCGGCGGTGCGTATGCGAGGGAACTTACGAAAAGAAATCATGAAGGGTCCTGGCGTTTTTTCCGGGGTCCTGCGTCCTGTGAAAGCGCCATCTTCTTGCGGAGCCCATAAGTCCTGCCGCGCAGGCCAGCCTCGACATCGCTATCCCGGTTTTCACAATCACGCCGGCCGGTGTGAACCTCAGAAAATATTCCGCCATCTGGGGCACTCCCGCGCCCATGACAAGGCCGGTCAGCAGACTTCCCGCTGTCTTTAAAAACGAAGCCCGGCAGAAAGAAGGGCGGCAGCCTTTGTCGCGGTCTCCGAAGATTATGATATCGGAAGGCCTTACAGGCCCTTTTGCCAGCATGTGCCGGAATGCCTCTGCGTCCACGAGTGTCTTCGGCGGATGATTCCTTCTGACGAAACGGCGCAGGTGCCGGCTCAGAAAAAAAAGGGAACCGGCGTCGCTTTCTTTTATGCCGAGCCTCAGCGGAAACGGCAGCAGAAACCCCGAGCGTGAAAGAATGGGCGTGTCCTCTGAAATGAGCCTGAAGCCGCCGAGTTTCATGAGCTCCAGCCAGAGGGTCGTTTTTCCGCCGCCTCTTGGAGACAGAACCAGTATTCCCCTTCCTGAGCGTTCAAGCGCCAGTGCGTGTATTCTGTGCATCCCGGCCCTGTCCAGCAGTTCGCCGGCCCGGGAGAGTACGGCCAGATAGACAAGCTCATGAAGAAGGTCCGCGGATGGCGAGGATATCTCCACGGTTTCGGAACGCGCGTCCCATTCCGCAAGCGCCAGCCCGTCATAATTTATCAGCCGCCCGTGCTTCCTGCGGTGCACGGCCAATCCGCGGAATTTCCACAGCAGGCCCGCATCGTTAAGGCGGGAAAAGTCCGGTCTGCGCAGAAAGGCGCAAATCCGCACCGCCGGCGAAGCCGCATCGGCGCGGACAAAGTAGGAAAAATCACGCCCGATTTCACAGGCGCAGGCCGGTTCGGAAAAATCGCACCTGACCCTTACGCCGTGGATATCAAGAAGGACTTCGTGCGCGGATGCGGTCGTCCGGGAAGCGGCCGGCGCATCAGATGAAGTTTTCATGCTGCCATTTTTCTCCGGAGGGCCAGCGGTTTCTGCGCATGCGGCCTGCTTTTATCTCCCATAAAATCCGGTTGAATGAATCGCAGCGGCAGAGGGGGGGGCATTTTGAAAGGTCTATCGCGTTTACCGCCCTGCGGCGTTCCGACGAGGCCCATATTTCTGATACGGTGCGGCGTTTTAATTCACCCAGTATAAACCGCCTGACACCGCGCATGTGACAGCAGACATACATCCTGAGGTCCGCCCCGATTACAGCGGCGAAATTCTGTCCGTAGCACCTGTCGTACGGTCTGGCCGCCCTGCCTTCGGCGATCATCCTGTATTTGTGTTCGGAACTGAGGACTCTGTAATCCTGCGTGGAACAGTTTTCCGAAGCAAGCGCCATGTCTGCTATCTGCCCCGGCACCAGGGAACCGGGATCCGGCCGGCCGTGAAGACGCAGAAGAGGCCTGAACTGGGCGTAATCCACCCCGAGGCCCGCGCCCAGATCGGCGAAAGCCGGCATCTCTTCGGCGGTTGCAGGGGAAGTCAGAAAACCGATCCCGATAGTGCATCGCGAGCCTGCCTTCTTCTTGCCGCGAACCAGCAGTTTAATGTTTTTTATAACCCCTGAGGAAGGATTCTTTTCCCCTGCCGTGAGCCGCCCTGAAAGTGTCCGGGTTCGCCGCGTCCAGGCTGATGCGCACCCAGGAACAGCTGCGCAGCACGGACTTGCGCGACCGGAGGCAGAGAAGCTCGCCGTTGGTTATAAGCGCCGTGTCCAGGCCCAGTCCCCCGGCGAATTCCAGCGCCTCGGGGGCGTACGGATGCGTCAGCGGTTCGCCCCCCCCGGTGAATGTGACGGCTTTGCCGCCGGCCGAGACTATCTCTTTAAGGATGCGGCGGATGTCTTCAGGCTTCATCCTGACCCTGTTGCGGCGGGGGTGAAAGCCGAAACAGTACGGACAGGCGTGGTTGCAGGTGTTTGCTATGTCCAGTTCGAACGTCACGGGCCTGGAAAGTCCGGTTCGGAGCCACTCGGTTATCCGTTCCGGATGGGCGAATATCTTATCCGGGGAAAAAGGGTTTTTTGCCGTCATTGCGTTGATGACAATAAATCGAGCCGGTCAACGGCTTTAAGAATGCGCGACGACCAGATGCGCCTGTATAGGCTGCGGTTTTTTTCGCGCAGGGCGTCGTAATCCATGCCGGAATAGCCGCGGCCTCCGAAATGTGTGACGAATGAGCCGAGGGCTATCCCTATGCCGCGGCCGGCAAGGCGTATGCGCAGGCACAGGTCATAATCCTCGTATCCGCCCGGCCCGTATGTTTCGTCAAAGCCTCCCAGCCTGCGCGCCAGCTCAGCCGGCATCATCATGCAGAATCCTATTATCCAGGGCACGGGTTCCATGATTCCGGGCCGGAGTCTGTTCCGGCCGCCGCAACGCAGCTGGAGGCCGGGGGCGGAATCGGTCAGCGGGCCTGCGGCGCCCAGGGCAGGTTCGGAGAAAAAATGCCCGTGCATCTCCTCAAGGCAGTTTTTGGCGCAGAGGGTGTCAGCATTGAGAAAAAGCACGTATTTTCCCCGCGCAATCCCAAGCCCCTGATTATTGCCGCCCGCGAAATACCTGTTTTCGGCGTTGCGGATGACAGTAACCGGAACGCGGGATCTTTTCCGGATATCCCGCATGACGGCCCGGGCATTGTCCGGGGAGGCGTTATCGACAAGGATCAGTTCATAAGACAGGCGGGTGGAGCGCTCCAGGGATCTGACGCACCCTTTAAGGTATCGTGCATCGCCGCGGCACAGGATGATTACGCTGATTTCAGGTTTCATCCCCCGCTCCCGAATCTGGCGGCGACAGAGGAATCCAGCATGCCGGAAACGGTGCAGTGCAGCCAGCAGTGGCAGCGGCCGGAAGCCATGTGCCTGCGCCGGGCTTCGGCGGCCCTGCTTTTCCATATCTTTTCAAAACCCGATTTGACGGCGTTGCCCGCGGTGCCGTGCTTTCTTACGGGACAGAAAAAAAGCTCTCCCGAAGGAGAGAACATGGCCCAGCGGTCTCCAGCCGGGCATTTTCCGAACAGCCGGCGGGGCTTTTGCATGTATTCCTTCAGTCCCTTCCAGTACAGAAGCTCCTTCCAGAGCCACGGTTTCTGCTTCGTTTTTCCGGAAAAAAGCGATTCGAAGGCGGAATGCCGCAGTATAAGATCAGCGATTATCAGATCGATCTGCGATACGGCTTTGCTTATTGCGGAAGGAGTCCAGCTGAACTTTGTTCCGGGCAGGGCAGTATGGTTGACCGCGCGCTGCGCGCCGAACCACAAGTCCTGTTTCTTTGCCCAGAGGTAGGTCCCGTAAAGCGAGGATGCCGTATGCGGGGTTATGGTGAAATTCAGGCTGACGGGAAGCGACGGAAAATCGCGGCGTATTGCGTTGAGCGCCTCCAGCAGGCTTTTGTGCGCGCCTTTTACGCCCCGGCTCAGGTCATGGACGGGGCCCGGTCCGTCCAGCGAGGAGCCCAGCCAAAGTCTGCCTCCGGCCGCGCGCACGCAACAGGCCAGTTCCGGCATTACGCCTGCTCCCGGGAGCGAGGAGAGTATGCCTATGGAAGCCTCGGGAAAACGCCGCGCCAGCATGGCGACATGCCTGCTGAGAGCCGGCAGCAAAAACGGTTCTCCTCCGGTTATCACGACCGTCAATACGCCGTTGAGGAGCGGGGACGCGCAGATGCGGCGGAGCATTTTAATGTCCATGTCCGCGCCGGATTTTTGCCCGGCCAGCTGCCAGTGATGGCACATCGCGCATCTGAACGGACAGCGGTGCGTCACCTCCAGATAGAGCTCGCGTATGCCGGTACCGGCCGCAAAGGAGTTTGTCAGGTCGAAGGAGTCCAATTTGGCCGCAACCGTCCTAAGCGCCATGTCCCGGCCTTTTTCTGCGGCTGTTTTCATGGCTTTTCAGGTTTTACGCGGGCCGGTGATGCCTGTCCGCCGGCGCCCATCCCGGACACCAGCATCTCCATGATGCGAAGGCTTTCCCATCCCCACTTTCTGACCAGCAGTTGCTTTTCGGGGCCGGTGATTGCGGCCCTGCAGCCGCAGGACACTGCGGCATCTTCAGGCATGACTGCGGAATGCCCCGCCAGCCCCATTTTAAGGCACAGATCGGTAAAAGCCGCGGCGTGGGATGAGAACCGGGGATCCAGACCTCCGGCCAGGAAAGCCGCTTTGCGGCGTACCGCGGCCAGGCATACATGACCGATGAAGTGGGGAACGGCCAAAGAACTTTTTTTGGAGAGAGAAAGAGCGGCCAGCAGTTTTCTGCCTGCGCGGCGATCGGGACCGGTAAGAAAAACCGGGCATGGAGCCACGGCAGCTCCGGCAGACGGGCACGCTTCGAGGGCCGCGAGAAGGCTGCGCACCGCATATTCGTCCGGAGAAAAATCGTGGAAACACACAAAGCGGACTTCCGGACCCGCAGAGCGCGTTATAAGAGCGGAGAGCGCGTCCAGAGAGGCCGCCCTGACTGATGCCGGGGCAGTTCCCCGGTCGCGGAGAATCCTGCAGAGCCCGGCTGCGGCTTTACCTGTTCCGGGCAGCCATATGACCGCCGCGCGTCCGGTTTCCGTGACATTCCGGAAAAGCCTGTTTCTGATGTCGGCGCAGATGCGTTCTGCGGAGAAACGGGTTGAACCATGCGTTTTCAGGAAGGGGGAGTCGGCATCGCTTTCCGTATAGACCGCATGAAAGGATGAGAACGCGCTTTCAAGTTCCAGCATGGCCTGTATTTCCCGTCCCTCGCGCAAAAAATCAGTGTTCAACGACCGGATGTCGCGGTCTGAAAGCAGGCAGAGTCGGGGCATCCCGAAAGCGGCGACAGACGTCCTGCACGCGTCGGAAAGGGCGCAGGACAGTCCGCAGAAAACAACGGCCGAAAACCGCTGTTTCGAGAGGATATCCCTGAGGGAATTGTCCAGCCTGCCTGAGCGGGAAGGCGGGAAGGAAAGGGTCCTGACCCCGCGGGAAGCCAGGGCCGCTTCCGCCAGCCTGGCTTCTTCCGGCAGGTCCAGCGAAAAATAAGATAAGGCGGAGTTTTTGCCTGCTCCGGCCAGGAAATCAAAGAAAAATGAGCCGGGAAGAGGAGTCGACGGAACGAGAAACAGAATCTGCGGATTCTTTGGCCGGTTCGGGTTGTCTTTCATCGGAATGTGATTCGCCCCTGCAGTCAATTATAAACAATCCGTCATGAGAGCGGAAGCGGCGACCGCTGCTCCGCGGAGGGTTCGGCTGATTGAAGCGGATACGAAAGGTATTACGGCTTCCCGCAGGAGGCCGTATTCGCCCGACCTGAACATGGTGAAAATATGCTCTGCAGAGGGATTTGCCTCCAGATATGCCTGTGAAAGCGTCTGGAACGGGAAACAGGCGATGCTTTTCCCATGCAGGAAATACAGTTCGGATGAGGCGCTGCGGCTGAGCAGATGATTGAACCGCTGAAAAACAGGGTCCCGTGCCTCCGGAGAGCAGAGCATGCGCCAGTCGCGGATAAAATGCGTAAAACTTTCCAATGCCAGTTCTTCCGTGAGAGCTTCGTCACGGTTGAAAGGCATGAATTCCCCGGGATTCCAGTAAGCCTTCCAGTGGCCTGAAACCGGGCCGGAAGCGGCCGAGGCGCAAATTTCAGTTTCCCGGCCGCCGAAAGGAGGAACGAAAACCGGATCTTCCCGGAAAGCGCCGGAAAATGCCGTGGCTGCGCAATGCGGCATGAGAAGCATAAGGGTCCCGTTGAAAGTTTCGTCCGAAGATGATTTTGCGGCGGTCAGGAAAGCGATTGTTTCCAGCGTTTGAGCCGGGGTTATCCCGGCATCAAGTATTATCCAGTTTTCGTAAACGCTGTCAAAAAGGGCTGCAATCGCCGCTCCCCCCAGTTTCCGCCGCAATGAATCAAAAAACTCTTTCTTTATGGCAGTTTCTTTAACAGAAGCCGGGAAGCAGGAGGCTCCCGGGCATGCCGCCCTTCCGGAAAAAAGAGCGGAGCCGGCCTGCGCCGCCGTTTCCATGCGCCGCAGGGACATGGCAAGTACAGCGGCGGACTGCGCGTTTCCTGCGGCAATCAGGGCTTTCATCTCCTCTCCGTTCAGCGAAGACAGCGCTTCCTTCCTGGTCGGAAGTTTTGCTGGCCGGCCGGCGGCTGTTTCTTCCGCCATGCCACATGAGCGGAAAACGTCCAGAAGAGCTTTTGTCAGAGTGTGGGCTGCCGCCCCTGGAAACCGGCGGTCCGGTTCCAGCGTCGCGCGGCAGATGCGCAGGTGCGCGTGAAGCCCTTCGGTCAAGGCATCCAGGAAGAGCTTGCGCGTAGAATGTTTAAGCGCCGGTTTTGCGGTTTCAGGCCTGCTTTTCCTGGCGAATGCCGTCCGTGCTCCTTTTTCGAAATTCAGCGAACGTATGTCTCCTGCGGCAAGGTAAAGTCCCAGTTCGGTCTCAGTGACAAGCTGGGTTTCTCCCAGAACCGGAAAAAAACGCTTCAGTCCTGAATATGCCCGGTAAAACCGGCTTAAAAAAATTTTTTCGGCTTCAGGCCGCATTTCTCTCAGAATTATGAAGCTGTCTATGTCGCTTAATCCCGGGCTGCACTCGCCTGCCGCCAGACCCCGGTGCAGAAGAACGCTGTCGATTTCCGGCAGCCCCAGCCTGCAATATAGTTTCAGGGCGAAAACTGCAAGACGGTAATAAAGAAGAAAAAGCAGGCGCAATGGCTGAAAGCGGGAAAGATATATTACGGTTTTCCGGATGAAACGCAGGAAAGGAATCGGCATCGCGCGGGAATTACTCAGCGGGACGTTTTTTCTATCAGTTTTTCCGCGCAAAGAGTTCGCAGGAATTCTTCCAGGTCGCAGGCTGCGCGCCCCTCGTTTATTTCAAATTCTTCCGCCAGTTTCCGCGATATCGAAGCGGGTGCTGTTCCGCGGCAAAGCAGTTCCCATATGAAAGTCCCTGCCTGATTGAAGGAAAAATATTCGCTTGTCCGGAGATTAAGGATCACGCCTTCGTTTTCGACTTTTCTCCAGGCCAGGTCCTGGGCCATTTTCCAGCCGAAGCACAGAAGCGATTTTTTGTCCATGATGGAAGGTTACAAATTTTGTTCTTATGGGAGCAAATATGAGTCTTATCCAATACAAGATGAGCCCCAAATTTCCCGTGATTCCAATGCAAGATGAGCCCCAAATAAGGCAATCTCCTGGAAATGTACGAGCCGTCATAATAGGAGGCTATGACGATAAACATGGACGACTCAGGCATCAAGGACATTGCAAGGATAAAGAAGTTCTTGAAGGGATCGTGCGGCATCAAGCTTAATGGAATATCGCGCGAAGAAAAATACCGATGGATCGCCGAG
>JBDRGJ010000090.1:0-2891 GCA_043817835.1 bacterium | reverse complement strand
ATTTCGCCGCCGCCGCATCACGATATTTATTCAATAGAAGACCTTGCACAGCTGATATATGATCTAAGGAATGCGAATCCCGAAGCCCGTATATCGGTAAAGCTTGTCAGCGAGGCAGGCGTGGGAACGGTCGCAGCGGGAGTTGCGAAGGGCAAGGCGGACATGGTTCTGATAAGCGGCGGCGACGGGGGGACGGGAGCGTCACCGCTTTCTTCCATAAAGCACGCCGGCCTGCCGTGGGAAATCGGTCTTGCGGACACACAGCAGACTCTTGTTCTTAACGGCCTGAGGGAGCGGATACGCATACAGGTGGACGGCCAGCTCAGGACAGGCAGGGACGTGGTCGTCGGAGCTCTTTTGGGCGCCGACGAATTCGGCTTCGGAACGGTTTCACTGATAGCTCTCGGATGTGTGATGATGAGGAAATGCCATCTGAACACCTGCCCTGTAGGCGTTGCGACGCAGGACGAACGTCTGCGGAAAAAGTTTCAAGGCCGCCCGGAGCACCTTATCAATTTCATGCGCTTTCTCGCGCGCGAGGTGCGGGAGATAATGGCCGGCCTTGGTTTCAGGACATTTAACGAAATGATAGGACAGTGCGATCGGCTTGTATTAAACCGTCCCGCAGCCGGCTGGAAGTCAAAGGGAATTGATTTCAGCAGGGTGTTTACAAAACCGGAAACTGGAAAAAACGGAAAACTTCATTTTGTTAAATCACCGGAGAGGGACAACATACCGGTCATTGATGATGAACTGATAAAAAATTCATCCGAAGCGCTTGAAAACCGGAAGCAGGTAAAGCTCTTTACGCAGATTAGAAACAGCAACAGGAGCGCGGGGGCAAAACTCAGCTATGAAATATCAAAACGTTACGGCGCCGCAGGGCTTCCGGCGGGCACGATTGAATGCAAGTTTACGGGAGCTGCGGGACAGAGTTTCGGGGCGTTTCTTGCAAGCGGGGTTACATTTGAACTGGAGGGCGACGCCAACGATTACCTCGGGAAAGGGCTTTCGGGCGGGCGGATAATAGTCTATCCGCAAAAAGGCTCCACCTACCGCGCTCAGAACAATATCATTATCGGCAATGTGAGTCTCTTTGGGGCAACGGCAGGAGAAGTTTTCATACACGGTATGGCCGGCGAGAGGTTTGCCGTCAGGAACAGCGGCGCTTACGCTGTTGTGGAAGGGATAGGCGATCACGGCTGTGAATACATGACAGGCGGCAGGATCGTGATACTGGGGAGGACAGGGATAAATTTTGCGGCGGGAATGAGCGGCGGCATTGCATACGTGCTTGATGAGAACCAGCTTTTTGACACGAGGTGCAATTTAGAAATGGTTGACCTTGAAGCCGTGACGGAAAAAGAGGATGAGGAGTTTATCGGAGGGATGATAAAAAAACACGTTACTCTGACGGGCAGCGGGTATGCGGAACAGATTCTAAGGGACTGGGACGAGATGCTTCCGAAGTTTGTAAAAGTAATTCCGATTGACTACAGGAAAGCCCTTGAGCGCATAAAAATGCGTCAGTCAAAGGAATCCGAAGTGCTGACCATAACGGAAGAGGTGTACAGATAATGGGCAAGCCGTCAGGGTTTATGGAATATCCGCGGAAAACAGCGCCGTACAGGCCGGTCAGTAAGAGGGTAAAGGACTATAAAGATGTCGCCGGCAGCCTTTCCCGTGAAGAAATCGCGGTTCAGGCGGCAAGATGCATGGACTGCGGAGTGCCGTTCTGCCACGGACTTGGGTGCCCGTTGTTTAACCTGATACCCGAATGTAATGACCTTGTATATAAAGGCGCCTGGAAAGAAGCTCTTATGCGGCTTCAGATAACGAACGTGTTTCCGGAGATTACGAGCCGCGTGTGCCCGGCTCCGTGCGAGGCGGCTTGCACCCTGGCCATAAATGACAGCCCCGTTACCGTGAGGCAGATAGAACTGGCGGTAGTTGAACGCGGTTTTGAAGAAGGATGGGTAACGCCGCCTGTTCCGCAGAAAGAAATAAAAAGAAAAATTGCGGTTATCGGCTCCGGCCCGGCCGGGCTTGCGGCGTCGTGGGTTCTGAAAAAATACGGATTCAGCGTCACGGTTTTTGAGAAATCAGCCAAAGCAGGGGGGATTCTCAGGTACGGGATACCCGATTTCAAACTTGAAAAATGGGTGCTGGAGAGAAGAATAGAACTGATGAAGAAAGCTGGAATAAAGTTTGAAACAGGCGTGAATGTTGGAGAGGATGTGAAAGCCTCTTACCTGCGGAGGTCATTTGACGCCGTACTCCTCGCACCCGGAGCCGGCTATCCGCGTGACATTGATATACCAGGGAGAGGCCTTAAGGGAATTTATTTTGCAATGGATTACCTGACAGGTTCAAACCGCTGTGTTTCAGGTGAGGTTCAAGGAAAAGACATTATATCCGCAAAAAACCGGACGGTTCTTGTTATCGGCGGAGGAGATACCGGCTCCGACTGTATCGGCACTGCCAGCCGTCAGGGAGCGAAAAAAATCTGCCAGATTGAGATTCTGCCCGCGCCCCCGCCATGGGATAAAGACTCCAACCCGTCCTGGCCAGACTGGCCTCAAATACTGAGAACGTCTTCCTCGCAGGAGGAAGGAGCTGAAAGGCAGTGGTCGGTAATGACCAAAAGCTTTTCAGGGAAGGACAATAAAGTCACGAATGCCGAATGCGTCAGGGTAGAATGGGAAAAAACTTCCGGCGGCGTCATACCCCGTGAAATCCCGGGTAGCGGATTTACTATAAAAGCGGATATCGTGTTTCTCGCAATGGGTTTCCTCCACGCAGAACACAGCCGCCTGCTCAAGGATTTGAAAATAGAATTTGACGGGAAGTGATACATAAAAACGGACGGACATTATTCAACCTCCGTCCCG
>JBDRGJ010000089.1:0-2400 GCA_043817835.1 bacterium | reverse complement strand
TGCTCCCTGTCTTCAGGGAGAGGGTCTTCAGAAAGGCTTCCGGGGAAAGGCGCCCGTATCGGGCCCGTTCTTCGGCCAGGGCTCCTTCAGCCATTCTCTGAGCGGCGAAAATAAGTTCATCCGCAGCCGGAGCCGGAATAGTGCGGGAAAGCCGGAAAGCATGAGTGACAACCAGGTCTCCCATCAGTATGGCTCTGGTTGTCCCGAGCCGTTCGTTGGCCGTGGGACGACCCCTTCTCATGAGCGAACCGTCGACGCAGTCGTCATGCAGGAGAGAGGCGTCGTGGAGCAGTTCGGCGCAGACTGATATTTTTTCTGCCGCGGTCCTTTCCAGCCCAAGCGCATCTCCCAGGAGAAGGGTGAATTTTGTCCTTGCCATCTTGCCGGAAGAGAAAGCTGACAGGGAGTATGAGGCCCCGTTGCCGGCAGCGGCGTCGCATTTTTCCAGAACGCCGGTGACCTCAGTTCGCACCCTTTCAATGGATGATCCCAATCGTGCAAGCCCTGTCGCAGATGTTTCCATTTTTATGGTTTGTTTTTTTCTGGCCCCTGACTTCTGACCTCTGGCATCTTATTTAGGCGGCGGTCCAGACCGCTGAAACTTCCTTGCCAGTTCCGAGCGGGTCAGAGATAATACGGCCGGCCTGCCGTGAGGGCAGGAAAAGCTGTCCCTGCATTCCTTCAGATCTTCCAAAAGACGCAAGGCCTCGTCTTTTTTGAGATGATCATGCGCCTTCACCGCTTTTTTGCAGGCCAGCGTGGCAACCGTCTGTTTTTTGACTTCTTCGGAGGCCTTTGCCGGATCTCCCAGTATGTCTGAAAGTTTTTCCAGAAATTCCTGCAGATCGTCGGGACCGAAATCAAAGACAGCCGGGACCGAATGCAGGCGCACGGTGCCCGCCCCGAACCGTTCGATTTCAAAGCCTGCTTCCGACAGCCACTCCTTCCAGCGGAGCGCCCCTTCCAGCTGGGAGGGTGAAAGGTCCACGGAGACCGGAAGCATGAGAGGCTGAACCGGCATTGCTTTATCCGAGAGCTGGTTTAAATATCGTTCGAAGATTATCCTTTCCGCGGCGGCGTGCTGGTCCACGATGAGAATCCCTCCGTTGGATTCGAATACAAGATAGCTTTTCTCCAGTTGCCCCATAAAATTGAAAGGGGGATTATACCAGGCCGGAGAAGATTCGCCTGCGCCGGCCTCCATTTGAGGCAGGAAAGGCGCATTTCGCGGGTGTTCAGCCGCTTCCATGGCCTGTAAGGAAGCGGCTGCCGCCGGAGTTGAATAGGGGGAACTGTTTTTCTGCGCTGCCGGAGTCGGCTCCAGCGATGCGTGCGGCTGAACCGGGCTTATCTGGATTGGCTTTCTTTCCTTTAAAAGCCTGTCGGCCAGGGTGAAAGAAACTGTTTTGAAGATTTCCCCTTCGTTCCTGAAGCGGACATCTTTTTTCTGTGGGTGGATGTTTACGTCGAAATCCGAAGGGTCCAATTCCAGAAAGAGCACGCAGGCCGGATGACGGCCGTCTTTCCGGAACGGTGCGTATGCCTTATAAAGAGCCTGCCGGAGGGTTTTTGACGCCACCGGCCTTCGATTCACAAAAAAATACTGGCTGGCGCGGGAAGCCCCAAGGGCGTCGGGTCTGCTTATGAAGGCGACTGTTTCAGGAAGCAAAGAGCGCAGGGAAATCAGTCCGGCCGAGGTGCTTTTGCCGAGTATCTCCGCAGTCCTGGCAAAGAGGGATTCCATGCTGCCGTTTTTGCCCGCCGCAAGAGAAAGGGCTTCATTGCCGTCTGAGCGGAGATGAAAGGCGGTCCCCAGATTCGCCAACGCGCATTCCTCGGCAGTGCGAAGGATATGAGACCTCTCTGACGGGTCGCTTTTCAGGAATTTTGCCCTTGCGGGGGTGTTGAAGAAAATGTCCCGGACTTCCACGGTGGCGCCGGACACGGGCGGAGCTTCCGATTCGGAAACGATTTTTCCTCCTTCCGCTTTTACGGTCCAGCCGGGGAAGCCTTTTCTGCAGGTGGTTATGGTGAAGCGGGAAACCGCCGCTATGGAGTAAAGAGCCTCCCCCCTGAAACCGAAGCTGGAAAGTTTTTCCAGATCTTCGAATTTACGTATTTTGCTGGTGGCGTGGCGGGCCAGGGCCGTGCGGCAGTCGGACGGAGACATGCCCGAGCCGTCATCGCGGATTCTCAGGAGGATTTTCCCCGCTTTTTCAAAGTCTATCGTTATCTTTTTTGCCCCGGCATCAAGGGAGTTTTCCAGAAGTTCCTTAAGGGCGGAGGCGGGTCGCTCTATGACCTCGCCGGCGGCTATGCGGCTTATTACATCTTCGGGCAGAATTTTTATATCAGACATTTTATAGGGGCGGTGATAAGGTGATATGTTTATACGCTGAT
>JBDRGJ010000088.1:0-8117 GCA_043817835.1 bacterium | reverse complement strand
CCTGCGGCGACATACCCGCCGACTTTATTATAAACAGGCGAGCATCCCGAAGGCCCGGCGCATGAAAGGGAAGAAAGGGGAAAATAATCGGCGAGCGCCTCTGAAAGGGCTCCGAATTCCCCGAAATTTATTATGGGATAGATGCGGTCAACCACATAGTGGATGTATTCATGGCGCACGACCGTGCCGTCGAGGGCGTACGACTTATACACCCCGTCAACATCATATTCGCCGTCGCCGAAGAACATATTGCCGGCCTCCGGATTGTAAAAGGCGTTTTCCATCCCGCCCTGTATGTCTATATAATCGGCGTCTCCGTGTGCATGCATCATAACCGGCACCCGGTTGCCGAGATCGACCGGCTGCGGGGAAGAGTTGACTCCGTTGTTGAAAAAGTCGCGCATCTTGTTCAGGTGATAAAACGCGTTAACCTCGTCCGGGGTCGATTCAAAAGCCCCCGGGACCGGCTGAAAATAATCCGTGGTCCAGGTGAACGAGCCTGTGCCATTGTCCTCCGTATCGGGCGAATTGGTAAGCACAAGGTAACGCGAGATATCCACGGCATAGCCCTCATATGACCCGCTTGCGTCGCTTCTGAGGTCTATGACGTAATTCGTATTCTCGACAGGAGGGCCCTCGAAGGCGCTTATCCTGCGTCCCATATAGCTGCCTGCGATGCTGCCGTTTGCCGGGTTTATGACATGGAGTTCATCGCCGTCGATTATATTGCTGTAAAGATCCATTTCACCCACCTGGAAAGAGGTGAAGTAAGGCACGGCTTTTGCGAAGGCTTCACCTCCTGAAAGCGACGGAATCAGCGTGACGGTTGAAGAATAAACAAGGGAATCTGCGTAGGGATGCGGGCTTGCGGCCGGGGTCGATTTTGTACGCCACACCCCGCCTCCGTTGTCAAAATGCGCGCTGGTCCCGCGGAAGTTTACCACTGAAAAATACGGTCCCTTGAGGGAACAGGATATCTTGCCGTTTGTCACAGAGTTGTATGCCCCGGCAGCGTCCGTGACGGTGACCGTCCCGGTTCCGGCTATCCAGACATACTGGTTCGCTATGGGGCGCGACACCAGGCCCGGCGTTATATCCGGGTCCACGTCATAAACCATGCCTGAAATCGAGCCCGTCGTGGCACGGCGCAGGTTGTCATAGCGGAAAATCACTTCCCCGGAATGCGCGTCAATGTAGTAGTACCAGAGACCCGGAGCAGAAGCGGAGCCATTCGCCCTGAATTTCCAGGCCAGGCGCAGCCTGCCCGTTTTTTCGTCGGGAAAAAGCACCAGCACGCCCTTTCCCCTGACAGGCGAACCCAGGTCTGCGGCAGCGGCTGAAGCGGCGGCGGATGCGGAAACCGACGGTGACAGCGGCACATCCGCCGAAGGTTCGAACCTCGACTGCACACCGAGGATTTCCCCTTTGTCCGACACGTGAACCTTGACATGCGAAAATTCCACGGGCACTCCGTTGTAAATCTGGGCATACTGAAGATGGGTGATTCCTCTATGGGTGACGGAGCGCTCAAGCCTGATCTGCGAAGGTTCTATCTGCAGAAGACTGCGGTTTTCCTCCAAAAAAGCCTTCGCCGCCTGACCGGCCTGGCCGGCATACCTTGCCGTCTTTCCGCCCACCACTGATTCCGGCAGAGCCGTTCTCGGGCTGTAACGCACCCGCCATTGTCCCGGATGTCTGGCCGTAAAGCGGTCAAAAGCCTTCCTGTCGCCGGCCGAGGGCTTTTTTCCGGCGGGACGCATAGAATCGGCGACCGCGGCGAATCTGTTTGTTTTCCCCGCGACGCGTTTCTTTCCGGGTCTAACCGCCTCCGAAAAACCGGGAATCGCGAGGATAAGACAAAAAACGACAGAGACGGCGACGGCTCCTGAAAGCCGTGCGATAATCCGGTTCTTTCGCCCCGTTTTAGCCGTCATTTCTCCGCATCCTTCATTTCCGCCCCGGCAATATTTTCCGGTGAAACGCCGGAAGCCGGCACTTTCCCGCTGTCTGTTTTCGGAGGTTCTGCCCGGGACTGATTCGACAGACGGAAGCCGCCTGCCGGATTAAGCCGCATAAGAATGCTCACTGCTGCCCTCACACGCACCGAATGGGCCGGATCTTCCAGACAATCAGACAGCATGGTTGCCGCTTCATCGCCGGGAATTCTTTCCAGGACCGTCATGACCTGTTTTTTAATTTCAGGGTAGCTCATGCCCAGGGCCTGTTTAAGAATATCCATATCCGCTGCCTCTCCCGCCTCCACAATCCCTCTCCTGGCCGCCACCCTGATATAAATATCCTCGTTTGAAGAATATATGCTCTTTATGGCTGCAAGGGCGGCACCTCCTCCAATGGCTGAAAGAGCTGAAACCGCCCTGAGCCTCACAAGATTGCTTTTGTCCTCAGCGCCTTTGCGTATTTCAGGAAGAAGTTCATTCGCACCCATGCAGGCCGCGGCTTCCAGCAGCGCCACCTTCACGCCGGCGGAAGTTTCCGTTGCCAGGGCCCTGCGGATAAACCCGGCATGAGCCGGGTCGCAGATGGAGGAAATGGCCGAGGCCCCGGCCAGACGCACCGCCTCGTCCGGGCTTTCCAACGCCTCCGCAAACCCGGCGGCATCATCTTCGTAGCCGAGACGCGCCAGGCCTATGGCCGCGGCATCGCGCACCGCGCCGGAACGGTCGTTCCGGAGTTCAAGCAGTTTTTTTTCAGCCTCGGCGCCGGCTCCGGCCATGGCTTCCACTGCCTTTCCCCTGATCTTGTCCCTGGCTATCTGTTTCATCTCTTCCAACGCCGTATTCGCGGTCTTTTTCTGCGCGGGAACATCGGACGCCGCTAACTGCACCGGAGGCACGCGGCACGCAGGGCAGGCGGCTATCGCTGCAAGAGTCTTAAGCCCTGTCTTGTCCCCCATCCTGAAAAGCGACTTCGCCGCGGAAATCTTCACGAAAGGGTCTCTGTCTTTCAGCTTTTCCTTCAGCAGCTTCACCGCCGAGGGATTGCCGACTTCGCCGAAGGCTTCGGCTGCCGCTGCTCTTATATCGGGATCCGGGTTCTTTATGGCTGAAATCAGCACATTTAAAGCTTTTTTTCCCGAATCAGCACGGCCGGAAGCGGGTAAGGCGGACGGAAAGCGCCGTCCTGTCTTGCCGACTGCTGCTTCCTGGTTGTATCCGGAAGGGTCACGCACAGATTCCGAAAGCCGGTTTTCATCTTTGCCGCCGCGGTCGGAGGCTTGAGCTAGTACAGGCACTAGACCGCACACTAAAATAAGCATGAGAAAACAGGGTATTGTGCCCCAGACTTTTCCCTTTATACGCATATTAATATCTTTGTCTGTTTTTACTTTCAGAATTGTTAAGTATAAGTTACAAAAAAGTTACATATCGGCAGCATCTGCGTTGTTTTGGATTGCCTGCGTTGCTTAAGGTTGCTTGAATTGCCTGTGCTTCTTACTCAGTAGGTTGCTTGTGTTGCCTGCGTTCCTTGCGTTTCTTGCAGTGCTTGTGTTTTGTGCCCCCTGCAGGACTCGAACCTGCAACCCTCTGCTCCGAAGGCAGATGCTCTAGCCAATTGAGCTAAGGGGGCTATAAACCAAGTGGTAAGTGATAAGTGACAGATAACGGCCTTATCTCTTAGCCATCCTGTTATTGTTGCTGGCTGGATATTATTATAGAATTTATGGGCGTTTTTGACATTCAGGTATTTTGTCTCTTCACGGTTCGACACTTCAAGACGTACCGAAGTTCCAGATTGCGTAGATTCGGTACGTGCCAAACCTATGGAGTTTGGATGTTTGACACGTACCGAAGTTCCAGATTGTGTAGATTCGGGACGTACCAAACCTACGGAGTTTGGATGTTTGGCACGTCCCGAACCTGACGGACTTTGGAAAGTTCGAAATGCCCCGTTCTTTACTTAAAGGCATTGACGAACGGGACGTCCCGAACCTGACGGACTTTGGAAAGTTCGGGACGCCGGCGGCTGAAGCACGGCCAGAGCCGCCAGAGCTTTAGACCTAGGAAGGTAATAAACATGGGCGGACATTCTCACTGGGCAGGAATAAAACACAAAAAAGCGATTACTGACGCAAAAAAAGGAAAGGTTTTCACGAAGCTGATACGTGAAATAACCATAGCCGCTAAAATAGGGGGAGGGGATTCCGACGGCAATGCCCGTCTGAGAAAGGCGGTGGACGACGCCCGTGCGGCCAATATGCCGGCCGATAATGTCAAGCGCGCCATAATGAAAGGGACAGGCCAGATACCGGGTGTCATGTTCGAAGAATTGACTTATGAAGGTTACGGTCCTGCCGGCATAGCCGTGCTCGCGGAAGTGACGACGGACAGCAAAAACCGGACCTTCAGCGAAATACGGAAGATTTTCGAGTCCCACGGCGGAAACATCGGAAGCGCGGGCTGCGTGGCATGGATGTTCGATCAGCGCGGCTGCATAACCGTAAGAAAAACCGACGCCAGGGAAGACGAACTCATGTCGCTTGCTCTGGACGCAGGAGCAGAGGATTTCAGGTCGCCAGAAGACGGGGAGTTTGAAATCATAACCCCGGTCAGGGATTTTGAGACGGTAAAATCGAAGCTGGCAGAAAAGAAGGTGCCGGTGGCTTCCTCGGAAATAACCATGATTCCCAAAAGCGAGGTCAAAATCGACGCCGATAAGGCCGCCCAGGTGGTGGCCCTCATGGACGCCCTTGAGGAACATGACGACGTTAAAAACGTCTATTCCAACTTCGATATCCCGGACGAAATCATCGAAAAGCTTGAACAGTGAGCCGTTGCTGATGTCGACATCAGTAAAAATTATGGGCGTCGATCCAGGCCTGAACCGGACCGGTTGGGCGGTACTGTCCGGCGGGATCGGTTCACCCCCGCGGCTGGAGGCCGCCGGTCTGCTGCATACTCCCGCCGGCAGATCGCTCGAAGACCGTCTTGCCGACATATTCAACGGGCTGCGGAAACTTATAGCCGGACATTCCCCCTCCTGCCTGGCCGTTGAGGAAGTTTATTTCATGAAAGCCGCCTCCAGCGTTGCGGCAACCATACAGGCCCGGGGCGTCATACTGCTTGCGGCAAAACTGGAAGGCCGCCCCGTTAAATCCTATAACCCGCGCACCGTTAAAATGACTTTAACCGGCAACGGCAACGCCCTTAAATCCCAGATGCAGAGGATGGTGCAGCTTACCCTCGGCCTCGAGGAAACTCTCAAGCCTGACGACGTGGCCGACGCAGCCGCCATAGCCCTGTGCCACCTGCGCAGAGGAACACTGGTCTCCAAAATCAATGCCTCTCTTACCGTAATTACGGAAAATTCCAAATTTCAGGCATCAAATCCCAATTAAACAATGACCCGAAATTTACCATTTGATTTTAACCCTAATTCCGCAATTGCCGCCTGCATTCGGCTTTTGGCATTTCATTCATGCTAGCCCATCTCAAAGGAACCGTTTCGTCCAGGTCGGACTCCGGGGCAGTGCTGGATGTCAACGGAGTCGGTTATGAGGTGCACATGGCACAGGCCACCGCCGCGGCTTTGCCGGAAACCGGACAGCAGGTAAAACTGCTTATATCGGAATCCACGGGAATCTACGGAGGCGTAAGCCTCTATGCTTTTCTTGCGGAAGAAGAAAGGTCTCTTTTTGAGCTTTTTAAGGATGCGGTTCCCAACACAGGGGCCAAAAAAGCGCTGGAATACCTCAATAAAGCCCTGCGCTCCCTGCCTGATTTTCACGCCGCCATAACAAGCAAGAACACCCGACTGCTTACCGGAATCTTCGGCTTCACGGCAAAGACCGCCGAAAAACTGTCGGTGGCGCTCAAGGACAGAATGCCTTTATCCTCCTTTCCCGGCTCTGCCCTCATATGCCGACAAACCGGCGGCGGGACCGTTCCGGGCGGCGCCTATGCACAGGCCCTCAACGCGCTTTCAGCCCTTGGCTACCGCTATGCGGAAGCCAGGGCGGCGCTGCAGGGGGTGCAGGATGAGGACAGCGCCGGTCCCGACGAAAAAGTTGAGGAACTGTTGCGCAGAGCCCTGCGCAGGCTGGTAACCTGATCCTTATGAAACGCAACGAAATACTTTCTCCGGCGCCGGCGGCAGGCGAAACCGCTTTTCTGGATTCCACCCTGCGCCCCCAGACTCTTAAGGAATTTGTCGGACAGGATAAACTGAAGGCTAACCTTGACGTATTCATAACCGCCGCCAGGGGCAGAAAAGAGCCGCTTGACCACTGCCTCTTCTATTCTCCGCCGGGTCTGGGCAAGACAACCCTTTCGCACATACTGGCCAGGGAACTTGGCGTAAACCTCAAAGCAACGTCGGGACCCGTGCTTGAAAGGGCAGGAGACCTTGCCGCTATGCTCACCACGGAACTGGCGGAAGGCGACGTGCTCTTTATAGACGAGATCCACCGCCTTAATGCGACAGTGGAAGAAGCCCTGTACCCCGTGATGGAGGATTTCACATTTTTCATAAACACGGGCAGAGGACCCGGCTCAACCACCGTAAAGCTGGCCGTTCCGCGCTTCACCCTGGTGGGCGCAACCACAAGGAGCGGGCTCCTGACCGGACCGCTGCGCGACCGTTTCGGCATAGTCTTCAATCTGGGCTTTTACGGCACCCGGGAGATAGAACAGATTCTTCAGCGTTCCGCCGGAATACTGCAGGTCAATTATGAGCCGCAGGGCATATCCGAAATAGCCGCCAGGTCGCGAGGCACGCCGCGCATAGCCAACCGCCTGCTCAAGCGTGTGCGTGATTTTGCTCAGGTCAAAGGCAACGGCACCATAACCGCCGGACTGGCGGTCGATGCCATGGAAGCTATGGAGATAGATCCCATGGGACTTGACAACGCCGACCGCCGCCTGCTCAGCGTGATAGCCGAGAAATTTAACGGCGGTCCTGTGGGAATTGAGACTCTGGCGGTTGCCGTTTCAGAAGAAACCGACACCCTCACAGACGTCATGGAACCTTTTCTCATACAGACCGGCTTCCTGGCCAGGACCCCCCGCGGAAGGGTGGCGACATCCGCCGCCTACGCTCATCTGAAAATACAAGACAACAGAAAATCCGGGGAACTCTTTTAGCCCGAAAATTGCAGGATGCGATTTTCGGGAAGGCTGAGGTATGAAGTATTAAGCATGAGGTTTGAAAAATTGATTTTATTCCGCATGAGTTTTGTATCCATACTTCTGACCTCATACTTCATACCTGGTTATTCCATCCTTCAGTGCTCCGCGGCCGACATAGGCTATTCTGATTCTGCGGGAATCATACGGGTCGCCATAGTGCGTAATGCCTCAGGCGCCGTTCTTCATGCCATAGGCAGGGTAAACGCAGTTGACATGGTGAACGGGGAAAAATTTCTGCTCCAGCCGGACACGGACTATGATGCAGGGCCCCAGGACGATGGAAGACTGGGCATAGGGAATATCTCGCTGAACCCGATCGTCAGGCTGAGCCCGGCCGGCGACGGAGACAGTCTTAAGATAAACGGCAGGATATACAGGGGGAGCCTGGTCCTCAGATGCAACACCAGCCGCACTCTCACCATAGTGGAAGAACTGGGCATAGAGGAATATCTGTACGGTGTTCTTCCCCTTGAGATGAGCCCGACATGGCCGCTGGAAGCCCTTAAAGCGCAGGCCGTCGCAGCCCGGACTTTCGCGCTCAAGACAATGGGAAAGTTCAAGGAGGAGGGCTTTGACATAACAGCTGACGCAAATTCGCAGGTCTACGGCGGTTCCGGTTTCGACGATCCGCGCATACTGGAGGCCGTGAACGCCACCGCCGGCGAGATTCTGACCTGGAAGGGCAGCCCCAGTGCCGCCTATTTTCATGCATGCTGCGGCGGACACACGGCTTCAGCCTCATCAGCCTGGAACATGAGCCCCGTCAAGCCCCTTTCAGGAGTGACGGACCCGTACTGCAGGAAATCCCCCCACTATTCCTGGAAGACTTACGTGCGGACTGCGGACCTGCTGGCGACCCTGCAGAAAAACGGTTCCACTGCCCTTAAGCTGCGCGGCGTGCGTATTGCAAAAAGGGACAGCTCCGGCAGGATAAAACAGCTGAAATTCGTGACGGAACAGGGCTCGCAGACC
>JBDRGJ010000087.1:0-6147 GCA_043817835.1 bacterium | reverse complement strand
ACTGGTTTTTTTGAACCCATGACTTTTCCCGGTTTTCTTGAGTTTTGTTTTTCAAGTTTCAAATCCCTCATACTTGCTTTCTTATAACGTCCGTCCCCATATAAGAACGCAGAGCCTCCGGAACGCTTACGGTTCCGTCTTCGTTCTGACAGTTTTCCAGGATCGCGGCAAAAAGTCTGCCCACCGCGACCCCGCTGCCGTTGAGCGTGTGCACGAACTCTGGGGAGCCTCCGGATGCGCGCCTGAAGCGGGTGTTCATCCTGCGCGCCTGGAAATCCCGGCAGTCGGAGCAGGAAGATATTTCCCGGAAACGGCTTTCTCCCGGCATCCAGACCTCCAGGTCATAAGTCTTGCAGGAGGCAAAGCCGAGGTCGCCGGTGCAGAGGGACACCACCCTGTGGGGTATTGTCAGTGCGGTAAGTATGCCTTCCGCATCCCGGGTAAGCTGTTCCAGCGCATTCCGGGAATCTTCGGGATGGGTCAGCCAGACAAGCTCCACTTTATTGAACTGGTGATTTCTTATGAGGCCGCGCGTGTCCTTGCCGTAGGAACCGGCCTCCTGCCTGAAACAGGCGGTATAGGCGGCGTATTTCAGCGGCAGTTCGCTTTCTTTGAGGACGCTTTCCCTGTGCAGATTTGTGACCGGAACCTCTGCGGTGGGTATGAGATAAAGAGGAGGATCGGCGGCTATTCTGTAAAGGTCTTCCTCGAACCTGGGCAGTTGGCCGGTGCCTGTCATGGTCTCGGCAGTTACCAGAAAAGGCGGGAAAATCTCGATATAGCCGTTTTTACGGGTGTGGGTGTCCAGCATGTACTGGATAAGCGCGCGTTCCAGTCCGGCACCCTGGCCCCTGAGCATGGCGAACCGGGAACCTGAAATTTTTCCGGCTGTTTCAAAATCCAGTATGCCCAGTTTTTCTCCTATGGCATGATGGTCCAGGGGACTGAAAGGGAAAGTCCTTCTGGCGGAAAGGTCCTCCCTGACCGTCTTATTGTCGTCCGGGCCCAGGCCGAAGGCTGCCGTCTCATGTGGGATGTTCGGTATGCCCAGCATGAGAGTTTCCGTTTCTTTTTTCAGGACAGTCAGTTCATCCTCACGGCTTTGCATGGTTTCTTTCAGGAGGTTGGCTTCCTTAAGCATCGGGGCCGCTTCTTCGTGTTTGCCGGCCGCCTTCAGTCTGCTCACCTGCGCCGAAATATCGTTGCGTTTTGCGCGCAACTGCTCCGTTTCGGCCAGCGCACCCCTGTAGGCGCTGTCTTTTGACAGCAATTCCTCAAGAACCGGAAGATAGCGCCCACCGCGGTCCTGCAGGCCTTTCCTTGCCTTTTCGGGATGGGAGCGGAGTGTTTTTATGTCAAGCATCGGTGTCAGGGGCGGATCTTCCGCGCAACGACCGGAATGGTCGATTCGCGCACGTTGTTCTCAAGACTGTCGCCGGATCTGGGCTCCAGCATAACCTGAACCTTCAGCATGTCGGGCCAGAAGCCGGTGCCGCGCAGTTTTCTCAGGCCGCCCTGCAGGTCGATGTGGGGAATCTTCACTTCGCGCGAACGGGCCGAAGCTATTTTGGGCACGCGGCACTCATCCTGCCAGAAAGGCACCATCCATACTCCGGAAGAGGCAGGCGCACCGGTTTTTGTCAGGCGCATGCTGACGGCGTAGCGCAGGACGGTTCCCTCCATGGCTTTTGCTCCGCGGTTCGCGAGGGTGACTGCTATGCGGATCCGGCCCGGCGTTTTTGATACAGGGCCTTGCGGCCATTCCTTCACCCGCACGTAGGCCGGCTTCCGGCTTTTTGCATTCTGTCTGGCAATCTGCCATTCGATGCCGGCTATATCAACGCCTGCTGCGGCTGTGTGAACTGAACACGGCAGGGAAACAAGCGATAAAAAAAACAGAAGGAGCGGATGGACTTTCACGGCGATATTCTATCCTATCAAACATGTCATGCCGGCCGGTCGTCTGCGGGCAGACTGTCCGGAGGGCGGATTTTTTCAAGCTTTTCAAGCGAGGACGCGGGGAAAAGTGCCAGCAATTCGCTCGAGGCGGATCCTCCGGCGGACTCCATGCGCAGTGGCATCTTGCAAGCGGAGTATCTGCCGGGCTCTTTGACCGTCGATTGCAGGGCCTCCACCAGGGCGAACCTGGAACCCTGCACACAGCGCGGGACGGAAGGAAGCATGATGCTGTCCATTTCGTTGGCCAGCGCTCCGACGAAAGCGTTCACCACGATGTTGCCCAGTTCCGACAGGACCAGCTCCTCCAAATGGTTGAGATGGCTCAAAAAAGGGTAGGAATGCCCCAGAAAACAGCGCGCTATAATCCCCGTATCCCGCGGATGGAACACTATCATTAGACTCATCGGCATGTCCCCCGCCACGTCGAAATAGACGGCGGCCCCGGTCTGCTCATCAGAGGAGTATTCCCTGACGAGGAGAGGCATCGGTAGCCATTTCATATCCCCGGCTTCAATAAGCCAGGGCGAGCCGGTCATTTTCGAAAGTTTTGAGAGGCAATGGCTGAGGCTTTTCCAGGTTATGTAACTCCAGAGAGGACAGAGTTCTTCGGGATTGGGATCTTCTGTCGCTGTGTTCATATCAGGGTATATGCAGGGCAGAAGGCGGATTACCGGGCCGTTCTGGTTTTTTAATAATGGAATCCGGGACGGCATAAAATTCCGGCCTTTCATCCCGGCAAAGAGGGGACAGCCCCATTGTGCTATGGCGCCAGTATTTTTTCGAGGCTGCTTTTGAGCGCTTCGAAAGAGAAAGGCTTGTGCAGAACCGCGCGGCAGCCGGATTTGACTGCGTGCTCGTCCACCCGCGTCTGCTCGACCGCGGTTATTACGAGGATTCTTGCGGAATCGTCCAGTTCACGGAAGCTGTCCATGAGTTCCAGGCCGGATTTATCCGGCAGGAGTATGTCCAGCAGCACCGCCTCCGGACGGAGCCTGGCGAAAAGTTCGAGCGCGACCGTTCCGTTTCCGGCCTCTCCCGTCACCTCATGTCCCATCTTTTCCACCATCACCTTGAGAGTGGCGCGTATGAGCGGATTGTCATCCACGATAAGAATTTGGGACATAATTGCCGCTATTCCTCAGAACTTACGCCGCGATCGCCATTTTTCTCGCCTTTGCCCTGACAAGGACTTCCTGTTTGAGCTGGGCCGCCATATCCGTTTTCTCCCAATCAAAGCCGCTGCGTCCGAAATGACCGTAGGCTGCGGTCTTTCTGTAAATGGGCCGCCTGAGCTTGAGGGTATTGATTATCCCTCTGGGAGTGAAATCAAAGTGCCTGCGGACAACAGGGACCAGCTTCTCATCTTCCACCACGCCTGTGCCGTGCGTGTCCACGTAGAGTCCCACCGGCTCCGCCACCCCTATCGCGTAGGCCACCTGTATGGTGCATTCGTCCGCCAGTCCGGCGGCCACCAGGTTCTTTGCCGCGTAGCGGGACATATATGCCGCTGAACGGTCCACCTTGGTGGGGTCCTTGCCGGAGAAGGCGCCTCCTCCGTGGGGAGTCCTGCCGCCGTATGTGTCCACTATTATCTTGCGGCCGGTCATGCCTGTGTCGGACTGCGGCCCGCCTATGACGAATTTGCCTGTGGGATTGATGAAGAACTTGGTGTCGGAGTCTATAAGGCGTTTGCCAAGCACGGGGCGTATGACCGTGTCTATGATTTCCCTGCGGGCTTTTTCGGTGATGTTGTTTCCGGTCCTGTCGAGGATATCCTCGGTGTGCTGGCTGGAGACCACCACGGTCTCGACCCGGAGGGGCCGGCTGTCAAGATATTCCACCGTGACCTGTGACTTGCCGTCGGGGCCAAGGTAAGGAAGGGTTCCGGTTTTTCTGACTTCGGTCAGCCGCATGGTGAGCTTCTGGGCCAGGGTTATGGGAAGAGGCATCAATTCGGGCGTTTCGCGACAGGCGTAGCCGACCATCAGGCCCTGGTCGCCGGCTCCGCCGGTGTCCACTCCCTGGGCTATGTCCGGCGACTGCCGGCCTATTGCGGAAATGACGGCGCAGGTCTCGTGGTTGAAGCCGTATTTGCTGTGGGTGTAGCCTATTTCCCTGACAACCCTGCGTGCCAGCGCGTCGGCGTCCACAAAATGCTTCGTGGTTATCTCTCCTCCCACTATGACCAGGCCGCGGGTTATGAAAGTCTCGCAGGCGACTCTGCCGGATGGGTCATTGGACATTATTTCATCAAGCACGGCGTCGGAAATCTGGTCGCAGACCTTGTCCGGGTGGCCTTCAGTCACAGACTCCGAAGTCACAAAACATTTTCCATTGCGAATCATTTTGATTCCTCCATACGGTGTGGGGTGATATGACGGCTTAAGCGGATTCAGGGGCGAATCAACGGCCTCGCCGGATCTTTCGCTTGCATCAAGTATACTAAAAATACTGCGCGGTCATCTTAGCGGCCAATTCAAGCAGTTCTTTCGTTTTTACCGGAGAATCGGTCTCGGCGTATGTCCTGAGGAGAGGCTCGGTTCCGGAAGGCCTCATAAGGAGCCAGTGGCCGTTGTCCAGTATTATCTTGAGACCGTCCATGGTCAGGGCCTTATGCACCGGCCTGCCCTGGATGTTTTTCGGAATTTTTTTTCTGAGCTTTTCGGCGAAGACGGTCTTGTCCGCAACGGGCTTGGCAAGCGCGAAGTCTTTTCGCGTGAAAAATGATCTGCCGTATTTTTCCGCGACTGCCGCATAAAGCTGGGAAAGGGATTTACTGGTCGAGGTCAGCATTTCCATCACCAGCAGCGCCGTAAGCAGACCGTCGCGCTCCGGGAGATTCCCCTTCCAGGAGTAGCCCCCCGATTCCTCGGCACCGGCCGCGACGTTCCCTGCCAGCATTTTTTCAGCTATAAATTTGAATCCGACCGGGACTTCCTCGAATTCCAGTCCAGCGGCCGCGGCTATGCGCTGCGACAGGTAGCCAAGCGAAACAGCCTGGACGATTTTCCCTTTGAGAGCGCCTTTTCCCTTCAGGTGCTCCAGCAGGATAGGAAACACCTGGCAGGGTGTCATGTAATGTCCGGCGTCATCCACCAGTCCCACCCTGTCGGCGTCGCCGTCAAGCGCTATCCCTGCGGCAGCTTTTTCCTTTTTGACAGCTTTTGCCAGCGCTTCCAGATTTTTTTCAACCGGCTCCGGATTTATGCCTCCGAACATCGGGTCGCGGGCCGTTCGTATGACGATGACTTTCTTTGAGGGCAGCAGTTCCCCTGCCAGGGCCGAAGCGCAGCCGTGCATGCAGTCTATCACAACCGGCCTGGCGAGTCTGGAGAGCATGGCTTTTACGTTTATCCTTGAGCGCAGATATCCCAGGTAGGTTTTGCGGAAGGATATGGAAGGAATCTGTATCTCCCGCGCCTGGAGCGGTTTGGCTTTCGTTGCCAGCGTTTCCAGTTCGGCCGTTATATGCTCGGGCGCAGCCCTGCCTTCAGTCTTTATCTTCAGGCCGTTGTAAAGATGGGAATTATGGCTGGCGGTTATCATCACGCCCAGGGAGAATTTTTTAAGGGTCATCAGGCTGACGGCCGGGGTGGGCATGGGCTCATCCATGAGCACCGCATCTATTTTTGATGCCCTCAGGACTTCGGCCACGGTCAGAGCGAACCTGTCCGATAAAAAACGCCTGTCATAGCCTATAATCACGGGTTTATTGCGGCTTTCGCCCGGCTTTGCGCCCTTCATTTTTATGTAGTCTGCGGTTGCCTGCGCAACCCTGCGCACGTTTTCGAAAGTGAAATCCCTGGCCAGAAGGCCCCGCCATCCGTCTGTTCCGAATTTTATCTCGTTTCCGTTTGAAGTCATATCAGTGCTCCGATTTAGCCTGGTGTAGTGCGTCATAAATAGCTTTACAATAGCATGTGACAAAAAAACGATTTTACAGCCGCAAAGCGCCCGCCGTCTGTGTGGCGGGAAGCTTTGCACGGAAGAAGGCAGAGTTAACGCTCTGCCGCTACAGTTCAAATGTAAAGAAGCGTTGGACTCACTACACTAGTCCCTCCGAAAGCGGGATATGTTAGCAAAAAACGCCGCATAAGCTAAGGGCTCGTTAAGAAATAACTGACGCAATTTGACTGAGCGATTTTATGAGCGAAACAAGGAACAAGGAGCGCAGCGTAGCATCGCTAC
>JBDRGJ010000086.1:0-2835 GCA_043817835.1 bacterium | reverse complement strand
GGAAGGTGGCCGCTACATCCCACTTCGACATCCATTACTATCATGACTCCGCCCGCTGGGTGGATTATGCCGCCGAGGTCCTGGAAAAAGCCTATTCGTCGGTAACCGTGGATCTCAATGAGCCGTTCAAAGGCAAACGTTCCTTTTTCCTTTACGCCACCGTCAATGACATGGAGCAGTCCAATATAGCCGATATCGGCGACGGGGTAGGCGGAGTGACGGAGATGTTCAAGGACCGTTTCATGGTCTATGCCGACGGTTCAAAAGCCTGGCTGGAGAACGTTATCACCCACGAGTTCACCCACGAGGTGCAATTCAGCATACTGCTGCAGGGTTTCTGGAAGTCCGCCAGGATAATAAAGACCTATGTTTACCCTCTGTGGATGATGGAGGGGATCGCCGAGTATGAGACCGGCGACATGGATGCGGAAATTGAGAACCTCTACGTGAGAGACGCCGCCACTTCAGGAGGGCTGATTTCCCTGGTGAATCTGCATAATTTCGCGCACCTCAAGCCGCACCAGATCACCATGGCATACAAGGAAGGGGGTGCGGCCATAAGGTTCCTTGCCTCGGAATACGGCAGGGATAAAGTAGAAAAGATACTGCGTCTTTTTAAGTCCAGATACGAAGTGAACTCTGTTCTGAATACCATGATAGGGATGGATATTTTTTCTTTTGACAGAAAATTCAGGGAATATATGGAGCTCAAATATGCCAGGCAGGTGGAAGAAGAAGGACTGCGGGAGCCGGAGCGCTACGGTGAGCGTCTTACTTCCGGCGAAACCCGGATCCCTGAGTTCAATACCAGCCCCGCCGTCAGCGGCGACGGCGCAAAAATGGCCTGGATTTCCACCAGGGAGGGGCACCCGCCTGTTATATTCATACGGGATATGAAGACAGGAAGGGAGAGTAAAATCAGCGGATTTGACGTCTATGCGGAAAACATTCCCACCGGCAGATTCACCCAGCTGGAAAGAAATCTTTCCTTGTCTCCGGATGGCGGCATGCTGGTTTTCAGCGGTCAGAGAAACCATTCGGAGTATATCTATCTGCACAATTTTAAAACCGGCAGGACCCGCCGTCTGGCGATTCCCGGCCTTGCCGGCACGGCTCAGCCGTCTTTCTCCGCAAACGGGGAAAAGATCGTTTTTGTCGGAACAAAAAGGGGGCTGACTGACCTTTACATCCTGACATTGGGCACATCGGTGCTTGAAGGCAGGGTCACGGAAAAAGATGTGCAGCGGGTGACGGACGACCCGGATGACGATTCTTCCCCGGCATTTTCTCCCGACGGCCAGACGATAGCGTATTCCTGCGAGGTCATGACCTCTTCGGGGCCTCAGCGCGATATCTGCGCGAGCGGCGTTTCCGGGGGAGCGCGGCGGGCCTTTGCGGGGCTGCCCGGAAATGAAAGGGATCCGGCCTGGTCTCCGGACGGAAAAAAGCTTCTCTTCACCGGTGACGGACAGGGAGTCTTCGAGCTTTATGAAAAGGACCTTGACTCGGGGAAGATGACGCGCCTTACAAGAACGATAGGAGGGAACTTCACTCCGGCCTGGTCTGCGGACGGAAAAGAGATTTTTTTCGCCTCTTTTCGCAGGGGCAGCGTCAATATTTATCGCGGGCCTCATGAGGCTTTCGCGGGTGAGGAGGTCTTTCCGGCAGATCACGGAGAAGAAAAAGAACCGGAAAGCCGCGCCGCAGCCGAGCCCCTAGCTTTCCGTCCATATCGCTTCGGAGCCTCCACAGACCTGTTTTTTCCTGCTGTTTTCTTTTCCTCACTGGGCGGTTTTTTCTGGACCAATTACTGGCAGGCTTCCGACAACCTGGGGAACCACCAGACCAGCCTTTTGCTCAGCTACAATTCAGGGTATAAGTATCTCAATTATCAGTGGGGGTATTCCTATTCCAGGTTCAGGCCGCAATTTATCTTCCAGACGACCGGGGTCGTTTATGACAAAAATTTAAGTCCCACGGACATCGATTACAACAGAAATTATCATCGCCAGATGGCGGCTGTTCTCTACCCGCTGGACCGCTACCGCAGGCTGGAGTTTGCGGCGCTGAATAAATCGGAGATATACGATTATCCCCAGTGGGGCCTGCGCGAAAATTACCAGACAAAGGCGGGGCAGGTGGCTTTTACGGCAGACACGGTCAACGGCAGGTACCTTGTGGCCACAAGAGGAAGCCGTTTCAGGGTAAGTTTTCTAAAGGCCGTGGATGCATTCGGAGGAAACCAGATTTTCGACACGAAGGCTGTGGAAGCGCATCATTACATACCGATAGCGGAGCAGGGAGCGCTGGCCTTCAGGATACTGGGAGCTGAAAGCCACGGTAGAGACAGGCAGATTTTTGACCTTGGCGGGGTTGGAGGGGTCAGGGGATTCCAGATGGACACGGCTCCCAACTCCGCGTCCAGGCTGGCCATCGGCACGGCAGAGCTGAGATTTCCCGTTTTTCAGGACATCAACTATTATATGTGGTACTTTTTTCCGGACTTTTATTTCAAAGCCCTGTTCGGGAAGATTTTTGTGGATTCCGCGCTGGGATGGGGCTCCTCCAGCCGGCTGGATAAAGCAAGGATAGGAGACGTAAAGAATTCGGTGGGCTTTGGAGTGCAGGTGCACACTTTTGTCATGCAGGCTTTTCCCTTTGTGCTGACCTTCGATTATGCGTGGAAGACCAACAACGGCGGCAGAGTGCTGTATTTCTATATGGGGCCGCTGTTTTAGGGGATAGGGTAGAGGGTATGGGGTAGAGGGTAGAGAGGAACAACAGCTTGTAATTCATAGTTTAAAACCAGAAATTGAGGATTGAATGCATAGGGTA
>JBDRGJ010000085.1:0-4895 GCA_043817835.1 bacterium | reverse complement strand
TTTCAGCTTTTATCCTGCTGCCATACAAGGCAACTGATTTTTTGCCCCATCGTTCCATCGCCAAATCGCCATTTCGCCAAATCGCCATTTCGCCTTACCGGAACCTTTTAGCCCGTTGTCTGAAAAATTTGACCACGGGGTCGAAAATAGGACCGTCCGAATTGACGGTTATCCATTCCAGGCCCAGCGGCTTGAAAAGTTTTTCCAGATTTTTCTTTTTTTGCGTTGATGCGGAGGCGTAGGCTTTCAGGAACTTCTCCGATGAAATATCCCAGTCGCAGACCACCCCCGTTTCCGGGTCCAGCGCCCGCAGAACCGCTCCCGCGGGGGGAAGGGAAATTTCCCTGGGATCTTCAACCACAACAGGGATAAGATCGTGTTTTTTTGCGCTGAGCCTGAAAGGATGTTCGAAGCCGCTGTCCAGAAAATCAGAGATAAGAACAAGGATGCCTCTGCGTTTGAGGACCCTGTTGAGAGTTGACAGGGCGGCGCCTATGTCCGTTTTCTTACGCTGCGGCTCATGAGCCAGCAGTTCCCGGATAAGGCGCAGTACATGGGTGCGTCCTTTCCTTGGAGGGATGAAGAGTTCCACTGTGTCGGTGAAAAGGGCCAGCCCCACCTTGTCGTTGTTCCGCAGCGCCGAGAAGGCAAAAAGAGCCGAGATTTCGGCCGCCGCCTCATTTTTATATTTCGCCCCTGTCCCGAAATGCTGAGAACCGGAAACATCGCAGGCCAGCACCACCGTGAGTTCTCTTTCCTCGACATAGCGTTTCACGAAAGGCCGGCCCAAACGGGCCGTAACGTTCCAGTCTATGGAGCGCACGTCGTCTCCGGGAGCGTATTCCCGGACCTCGGCGAATTCCATGCCGCGTCCCTTGAAAACGCTCAGATATTCCCCCCCGAAGGTTTCGGAGACCAGCCGGCCGGTTTTTATTTCTATTCGGCGGACCTGCTTAAGAATTTCGGAAGTCTGCATATATAAAGGCAGATAATCAGTTTATTTAGCAGGCTGGTAAGCTTGTATGCCGGGATGCCTAAGCAACTGTGCAACTGCTGTTACGGGACTTCGACCGTTTCAAAAACGGTCCGCAGAACCGTATCGGCGTTAATATTCTCGGCTTCGGCTTCATAAGTGAGTATGAGTCTGTGGCGCAGAACATCGAAGCCGACGGCTTTAATATCTTCCGGAGTAACATATCCCCTGCCGTTGATGAACGCAAAGGCCTTGGCAGCCTGGGTAAGGTAAATGCTTGCCCTGGGGCTGGCGCCGTAGAGAATCCAGGGTTTGAGTGTGTCAAGCTTATACTCTGCCGGCCTGCGGGTGGCGAAAACCAGATCCACAACATAGTTTTTAATCTTGTCATCCACATAGACAGAGTCCGCGATTTTTCTGGCTGCAAGAATCTGTTCGGGGGAAACTATTGCGGATGTCGCGGGGATGTTCTGGACGGACATCCTCTCCAGGATGAGCTTCTCCTCAGGCTTAGTGGGATAGCTGACGTTCAGTTTGAGCATGAATCTGTCCACCTGCGCCTCCGGGAGGGGATAAGTGCCTTCCTGCTCTATGGGATTCTGGGTGGCCAGTACCATGAAAAGCGGGGGCAGGAAATAGGTTGAGTCTCCTATGGTAACCTGGCGTTCCTGCATTGCCTCCAGCAGGGCGCTTTGTACTTTAGCAGGAGCCCTGTTTATTTCGTCAGCCAGGATGATGTTTGCGAAGATAGGGCCTTTCCGCACGGAAAAAGTCCCGTCCTTCGGGCTGAAAATCAGGGTCCCGGTTATGTCGGCCGGCAGAAGGTCCGGAGTGAATTGTATGCGCCGGAATGCGGAATTTATGCTATGGGCCAGGGTCCTGACGGTGAGGGTCTTGGCCAGGCCCGGAACTCCTTCCAGCAGGATGTGGCCGTTCGCCATCAGGCCCACCAGCATTTTTTCAACAAGTTCATCCTGTCCGACTATGACGCGGGCCACTTCCCTTTTCAACTCGTGCAGGACGATGCTTTCCTCCCGGACCTTCCTGTTTATCTCCCTTATTTCCGTGTCCATAATCTTAAGTCCTCCCATATCCTGACCGGAGCATCTTTGTCGTTTCGGCAGGATAAATTATTGCTCGACCGCTGGTTCTTTGCCGCTGAACAGGCTGAACGGTTTGTTTCGCAATTGGCTTCCTTTGCGTGCGCTGGCGGTCTTCTGTATCTTGTTGAGCGCTTCTATGGCCTTGAGCTTTACGTCGGGGTCGTAATCTTCCATGGCTTTGTTGAGAATCGGAAGAGCGTCCGCGTTGTCGAAATTGCCTATGGCCTGAACGGCTGACAGTCTGATCTCCTTGTCGTATCCGTCGAGAGCCACCTGCAGAAGAGCCAGACTTTGCCTGTCCTTGTGTTGTCCCAGCATGCTGATGGTGTTCTGTTTTATCCAAAGGTCCGGTTCGCTGACCAGACTTTCGCGTATTATGGCGGCAGCCTGCTCGTCATCAAGCTGATAAAGCAGCTCGAGGCTGGCCCATCTCACCTTTTCATCCGAATCCCTGGCCATGTTTCTTAAAATCCTGCGGGTCTCGACGCTGAGCCTTACCGTCGATTTTTTATTGAGTTTATCCGGAAGCCTGTCATCCGGCATGTCGCGATTTATGCTTTCTTCATATTTCTGTTTTTTAAGTTCCTCTGCCTTCCGCTGACTTTTATGATAGTACACTCCTGCGATGAGAATCACTATGGCAATAATCCATTTCATTTATTTTTCCCCTGGGATGGCGATTTTCCTGAAACCGAGGATCGGGCAGTTTTTTGTTTTGTGTTCGAAAAGGGAATTCGGGAAACAATGGAAAAGTTCTCCGGAGCTCCGGGCTTTAACTGATATAATAAAGCCGGACATTCTGCACATGACGTTATTTAATCACTTTTTGCTTCCGCCTTCAAATACGGAAATCTGCCTTGAAACTTGATTTTTCCCTTAAAACCGCCTATACTGAGATAAGCGACTCAAGCCAGGCAAGAAACAACAGAAACTTAAGAAACGCCAGGTCTTTGCTGTTGTACGGATGTTGCTTGTTTTTCTTGCGTTGCTTGTGTGTCTAGTTGCTGTACAAATTGAATTCCAACGGGGTTGCAAATGAAAATACCTGCTAGTGAGCCTCTGAACGGCGCCGCCGCAGCATCGCTTTCCCGTACTTCGACAGAAGGATTATCATCCGCCGGATTCAGCGAAAGACTGCTGGCTTATGTTATAGACGTAATGCCTTTTATCGCCGCCTGCCATTTTTCTTTCAGCTACATGGCGGAAAATACCGGCTGGGAATACGGTTCCTCCTTTGAATTGAAATGGAATCTTTTGTGGATATTTGGCTATGTTTTGTATCAGGCGGTGTTTTCCTCAGGAGGAAGAGCTACTGCGGGGAAATGGCTGCTGGGCCTCAGGGTAAAAAAGAAGGACGGCGCGAATCTTTCTTTCGTTTCGGCTTTTGTCAGAGGAACAGGCTATTTTGTGAGCGCAGCTCCACTGAATCTCGGTTATGTGCTGGCCCTGTTTACTCCCAAGAAAAGAGCTTTGCACGACTACCTGGCCGGCAGCCGGGTGATACGTCTCAGGTCCAGAAGCGATCTTGCCGCCGGAATGATCCTGGGGCTTGCATGGGGGGTTTTAGGGCTTTTTGCCGCTTCCTGGTATTACACCAATTTCATGAAGCTTACGGCGATCGAAGAAAAAGCGTTTTTTTCCGCCAAAAGAGGGCTTGAACGCCTGGCGGAACTGGAGGAGATACATAAAAGACGGTTCGGTTTCTATACAAACGATTTGGGAAAATTGGCCGGCCTCAGCGGTGATGTCCCAAGCCTGCAAAAGGAGCTTATGCGCGTGCTGGACGCGGATAACATCACAATAACCACCGACGGCCAGCGCTACTTAATAACCGGATATTCCGCAGGCAGGAGGAAGCTGAAGGTGGAAATTGCCGGTCCCTGAATTCATAGGAAAAAATCAAATTTATAAAAAAGAAGCCCCCGGGATATTACGGGGGCTTCTTTTTTATATAGGTCAAGCCAGGCTGCTGATTTCGTTGGAGCTTTGGCAAGCTATGCAGTAGCGGGCGGATGGAATGGCTCTTATCCGTTCTTTTGTTATGGGCTTGCGGCATGATTCGCACAGGCCGTAAGTCTTTTTTTCTATTCTGCGCAGCGCCGATTCTATCTGGTCCAGCATGACTCTCTCATTGTCGGAAAGCTCGAAAAGTATTTCCTTTTCCAGGCTCTGGGAAGCCTGGTCAGCTCCGTCCCCCACCTCAGGTTCGGAAAGGTCCAGCTTGCGTTTTTCGTTGACTACCCTGATGAGTTCTTCCCGTAGGGTCAGCAGCTTCTTTTTTATGGCTTCCAATTCACGCCGGTTGAGCCATGCCGCTGTTTTGCGCGGGGAAGCGGCAATGCGTTTGGGCGATCCCGTTATTTTCCGGATGCGTCTGAAGGAAAGGCTTCCGGTTTTTTTGATAGGCCTCCGCTTTGCCGGGGCTGCGGCGGAGAGTCTTTTCGCTGTTTTGGCGTTTTTCACGGCTTTTATCGTTTTTTTCATTTTAATCCTCCATCCCAAATCCTCGGCTAACGCCCAGGTATGCCCTTGACATTTTTCACCAGACGGGTGTAGTTGCCCCCTGCCTGACGGCAGGCAGGGATTTATCGGGCTTCTGCTTACACAGCGCCGATAAATCGGCGGGCTACAGTAGAAAAAATTGTCCTTATCCGAGGATTTGGGTTCATGCTTAAAAGCAAAAAACAGAGTAGAAATAAATATGAAATTTGCGTCACGCTGTCAACAGCACCGCGCACGGTTGTTATTCTCCTTCGCCGAATACCCTATTTTTCTGTTCACCCTCACCCTTTCCCTCTCCCTTCGAGGGAGAGGTCGGG
>JBDRGJ010000084.1:0-9230 GCA_043817835.1 bacterium | reverse complement strand
AGCCAAGCATAAGCATGCCTGAATTGTTTTTGATTTTAACGCCGTTGACGGCGGATACGTCCTTCAGGCCTTTTGAAACCTGTAAGTCGATGGAAAGTCCTGACGCAAAATCAAACCCTATACCTCCTGCTGCGCCCAGGTCATTGCTCTTAAAAGAGTCTTTTATGTCGGTTTCAGATGTTACGCTGGCCGGGCCTACCGATATTTTAGTACTGGCCCGGGCGCTCATCAGAAAAGAGAACAGCGGCCCTGCAAAAATCCTGAAACGGCCCGACTCTCCTCCGGGTGAGAATCTCACAAAAAGCGGGATGTCCAGATAGTTCATCCGGTAATCCACTTCAGTCGAAGCAAGTGGGGCAGTGGCTTTCTGGTTGAAGCCTTTTAAAGCATACAGCACTTCGGGCTGAACGGAGAATTTATCGTTCAGCCTGTATCTTGCAAAGACCCCTCCTCCGAATCCGCCGGTGCCTTCATGTTTAATCCCGCTCGAAAGCGGAGAATATTCCGTCCCGGCTATTCCTGCGCCTGCTTTGATGCCGATGTGCGAGAACCCCGCATCGCCGGCAGCGGCATAAGCCGCGTTGAACTGCAGGCATGCGGCAACTGCAAAAACTGCAGCAAGACATTTTTTCATTTAGCCGACCTCCTTTTGATATTGTGTCTGTCCAATCCAAATATAATTTAGCATTTTTATGCAACTCTTGTGGCAGATGAGATTGTTTATGCGGCTATCAATAAAAAGGATGAGAGGCCGGGGCACAGAAGGCGGAACCTGACTTTCGACTTTTTGACGCTGTAGTGCCGCAAGCAGTACAATCTAAAGGCCGGACAAGCCGCAGGCTTCTTGCTGGACAAAAGTGTCACAGTGGAATGATCAAAAAGGGTATAGGGTATAGGGTAGAGGGTAGAGCAGAACAGTTGCAAAAAAAATCAACTGTTTTTCCGGATTTTTCTTTATCCAATCTTTCCCCTCTCTCCTCTCCCCTCTCCCCTGCTTTTCTGGGCATAGGCCTGGACATTGTGGAGGTAAAAAGGATAAAGAAGCTTATCCGCAAAAGCAGGACGTTCCTTTCCAGGGTTTTCACCGAAGAGGAGCTGAGATACTGCCTCGGCAAGAAAAACCAGTACCGGCGCCTTGCAGTCAGGTTCGCCGCCAAAGAGGCGGTTTGGAAGGCTGCCGGCCTCAAAGGCATGCCTCTGCGCAACATCTCGATAGTCAAAGCTCCCGGAGGACGTCCCGGCGTGATGATAAAAGCCGCAGGCCGCAGGTTTTCCGGTCTGGCGATACAGATTTCACTTTCCCATTCGGATGATTACGCGGCCGCTGTTGCTGTTGCGATAAAACGATAGTAGTCAGAAGCCCCGCCTGCGTTCAACAGGCTACGGCGGGAAGTCAGAAGTCAGCCCCGGTGCTACGCCGCACAGCGGCACTGATACGGGGCGGCCAGGGGCCGAAGTCAGAAGTCAGAGGCCAGAAGTCAGAAACAAAAAGCCAGAAATCAGGCAACTGCTTTAAATTTGTATTCTTAAAACATGAAACCAGTCAGAATTACGCCGAAATTTCTGAGACCTTTCCTGTCAAAAAGGCCCGCGGACAGCCACAAGGGCGACTTCGGAAGGATAATCATAGCGGCCGGTTCAAGGGGCATGGCCGGAGCGGCGATACTATCCGCCAAAGCCGCGCTCAAGTCAGGTGCCGGTCTTGTCACGGTGGCCATTGTGGAAAGCCAGCAGCCGGTGGTGGCCGCGGCAGTGCCGGAAGCGCTTACCCTGGCTCTGGCCGAGTCAGCCGGAGGAACCGTATCGCCGCAGGCTGTAGGCGATATGCTGGACTGGAAGCGGACGCATGCCTGCGATCTGCTGCTCGTCGGACCGGGGCTCGGCGCGACAGCAGGCATTTTCGATTTTGTAAGCGGCCTGCTGAACGGTCTCCGGGTGCCTTCAGTAGTCGATGCCGATGCCTTGAACGCCATAGCCGGCTCAGGCAGGCTCAGGGAAGTCTTTCCCAGGGAAGTGCCCTGCATCCTTACCCCTCATCCCGGTGAAATGAGCCGGCTCCTTTCCAGATTCATTGATGTCGAAAAAATGTCCAGGGAAGAGGCGGTCACCCGGCTTTCGTTTGAAACGGGAAAAGTGGCTGTTCTCAAGGGGCACGGGACCCTTGTGACGGATGCCGTTTCCCTTTATGTCAACGCGACCGGAGGCCCTGCTCTTGCCAAGGGAGGGACCGGGGACATACTTTCCGGGCTGATAGCCGGTTTCTGGGTCCAGTGCGGAAAGCAGGACGGCTTCAGTCTGAAGACAGCTTTGGAATCCTCCTGCATGGGCGTTTACGTCCACGGGCTTTGCGGAGACCTCGCTTCCAGAGAACTGACCGAAAAGAGCGTCCTGGCCGGAGAACTTCTGGACTGCCTGCCTAAAGCTCTGAGGAAGATAAAACCGGGGATATAAACCCGGCGAACCCCAGGCCGCCAAGTCGGTCTCGGACCGTTCCGGCTCTGCCGTGCTTTCAGGCTTTGCCGCTTTGAAAGTGCGTATCAGTGCGCCTCCGGCGCGTAGCACCGGGACACCAGGTCACAAGAGATGAAAAAAATTTCATGCATCGGCGAGTACGGGATACTGGACTGGATAGAAGAAAGGTACTCCGTGCGGGGGAAAGGCAGATTGATCATGGGGCCGGGCGACGATGCAGCCCTCATCAGAATCTCCTCCGGCAGGCTGCTGGTCGTAAGCACCGATGAGATGGTTGAAAACACCCACTTCAGGGAAACCCTCCGTCATCCGGAACTCATAGCCAGAAAGCTGGTGAGAATAAACGTAAGCGATCTGGCCGCCATGGGAAGCGTCAGACCGCTTTCGGCTGTGGCCGGAGCCGGTCTTCGCAGAAATATGCCGTTGGACTGGCTGAAGAAATTCATGAAGAGTCTGGTCTGCGAATGCCGGCGTTTCGGCATGACTCTTGCCGGGGGAAATCTGGCCCGATCCGAGCACGCGCATGTATACATGACTGTCTTCGGAGAGGCCTGGCCGGGGGAAATAATCAGCCGCTCCGGTGCCAGGCCGGGCGACCTTATATTCGGATTGGGGCCGCTCGGCGATTCCAGAGCGGGGCTGGAGATATTCCTTTCCGGGCGCAGACCGGCAGGAGTGGAAAAGAAACTGCTGAAAAGATTCTGGCTTCCCAGGCCGTTTATCAGGGAAGGAGCGGTGCTTGGCAAAAACCGGCTGGCCACCGCCCTTCTGGACAATTCTGACGGGCTAATGGCGGGCGTGTCCATACTTGCCGGGCGCGGGAAATGCGCGGCCAGAATCAGACTTATCCCGGGCTGTGTTTCAAAAGAATTGAAAAGCTACTGCAGGTCACATAAAAAGGACTGGCGGGGATACGCTCTGGCCGGAGGCGAGGACTACGGGCTTATATTCACGGTCAGGCCCGCGAACGCAGGAAAACTTCTTTCGCTGCTTCCATCCTGCGTGGAACTGGGGGCGATGGAAAACGGAACGGGAGTCCGGGCGGAGGGCTGTGCGCCCGGAACAGAAAAGTTCGAACATTTCTAGCAAATCCAAACGGGGGTAAGGTGATACGGTTATAAGTTGATACGGGACGGATTCTTGATTTTGTTCACTTATAAGCCTATCAACATATAAACTTATCACTGCAGTCAATCCTGCATGCTTTTGACAAAGAAGCTTTCTAAGAAAATTTTTTTGACGTCTTCCCCTGCCCAAACGGCAGAATTGGCCGGAGTTTTCGCCTCCTGCCTCAGGGGAGGCGAGATAATCTGCCTGTACGGCCCCATAGGAAGCGGAAAGACCGTTTTCGTCCAGGGTCTTTCGGAAGCGCTTGGGGCAAAGGAGAGGCCGGTGAGCGCCAGCTTCGGGCTTATGAGGAGCTATGCCGGAAGACTGAAACTGCGTCATTTCGATCTTTTCCGTCTGGAGCCGAAGGAACTCGGCAACCTGGGCATGGAGGATTTTCTGGCCGAGAAAAAGACTGTCATAGCGGTGGAATGGGCCGGGCCGGCTCGTGATTTCCTGCCTTACGACCGGCTGGAGATTAATTTAGGATTGGGGGGAGGAGACAGGAGAAATATCCGCGTCTCCTGCTCCGGGCCGCAATCGGCGAAGCTTCTCAAAAAAGCCCTCTCAATTTACAGCAAGAAAAGAGCAATCGGAAATGAAAACTGAAACAGTGCCGGTACTGGGCATCGATACCGCCGGGGCCCGCATAGGCGTCTCCCTGCTGTGTCCGGACGGAAAAATCAGGAGCGCTTCCCGGCAGGGCATCAACCACGAGCGCAGCCTTTTCCCTATTCTTGACGCGCTCATGGAACCTTTCGGCCTGGCGCTCGCAGACCTGGGGACAGTCTGCGTTCTCACCGGCCCGGGCCGCTTCACCGGAATACGCATAGGCCTGACTTTCGCTTCGGTCCTGAACCGTCTGGCAGGGGTCGAAGCGCGCGGCATTTCCACTCTTGAGGCGGTGGCCTGGCAGACGGCGCAGTCCGAGGATTTCAGGAGATTCGTTCCTGCCGCAAAAGGCGTTGTGCTTGCTTCCATAATCCACGCCTTCCGTGACGAATACTACTGCCGGCTTTTCAAAGCCGCAGGCGAATCCCCTGTTCCGGTCGGTACTGCAAGGTGGCTTTCCGGCGAGGCGCTGAAAACATACCTTTATCCGTACCGGGAAAGACTTTATTGCGCGGGTGAAGCCGAACCCGGAAAAGGGCTTTCCTCGGTAATTCCTGCGGGTGTTGTTGCCGGGCCGGATGGAAAACCTTTTCTCAGACCGGAAAGCGTGATAAGAGCTGGTCTGGACATGGGCAGATCCGGGGATTTGATTCCTGTTTATCTTAAGCCCGCCAGATACGAGTTGGAACAACACAAGCGTAAAGGTAATAGGAAGTTTTTAATTCCTAACGCCTGACACCTCTCTCCTTAATTATGCTGATTAGAAAAGCCGAAGTATCCGATATCCAGTCGATGGTTTCCATAGAAAAAGGAAGCCCCGGCTATCCGGCCTGGGGAGAGAACGGCTTATCGGCTGAACTGCGCAATCCGCTGGCTTTTGTCCTGACTGCCGAGGAAAACGGAACGGTCATAGGCTTTGCCGGAGCGAGGTTTCTGCCGCCGCAGGCAGAACTCAATACCATTGTGACAAGGGCGGAGCACGCAGGGAAGGGCGTAGCGCGGGCTTTTCTGGACAGAATTTTTGAAGAGGCGGCTGTAAAAGGCTGTTCTTGCGTCACCCTGGAAGTGGACGAGGCCAATGCTGCCGCCATGGCGCTTTACGTGAAGAAAGGCTTCAAAATTGTCGGCCGCAGACCAAAATTCTATAATGGAGAAAGAGACGCCGTTCTGATGACAGCAGAACTGAAAAGTGAGAAGGTGAGACCTCAACGCAAAGCTTTTGGGGCGGGTGGTTCCCCATAGGGGGCCCTATCCGACCCGAGGGAGGAAGTAAAGTTTAAGGCGGATTAATGAAAAAATGTAATTCTATCCTGACATTTATAGCTCTTATACTCATACCTCATACCTCATGCCTCATACCTTCCGTTCATGCGTCGGCCAAGGCGTCGTATCTTCATTTCGTGAACGGACTTCTTCTGGAGAGAAAGGGCAATTACGGCGAGGCCCTTCAGGAATACCGTTCCACCATCGCCCTTGACCCCCAGTCAGCTTATGTCTACAGGCACGCGCTGAACCTGGCCCTGCATATCGGCAGGACCGATGATGCCATGGAGTGGGCGCACCATCTTGTGGCCACAGATACGGGAAACGCCGAAAACTGGGTGCTGCTGGGCAACGTGCAGTGGGCAAAGGGAAAGACAGACGAAGCCAGAGAATCCTTCGAGAAAGCCCTTGATCTGAACAGGGACAACCAGGAGGCGCTTTATCAGATAGCCAGCCTGCTAAGTTCCGGCCAGCCGGAAAAATCAATAAATTATCTTCAACGGTATCTGCAGACAGCGCCGGAACAGGCCGCAGAAGTTTACTATCAGATGTCCATGCTCTACAACCTGCTTGGAAAACAGGAAGAGGTCGTCAGAAATCTCAATCTTGCCATCAAAAAAGACCCGGACTATCTTCAGGCACGCTATGGGCTGGCCCAGTTCTACGAGGCCAGGGGGGACACTTCCACAGCCCTTGGGCAGTACCTCGACATACTGCCCAAGGACTCCAGAAACACCGCCCTGCTCAATCATATCGGCGAAATTTATGCCAATTCCGGCAAACTCGGGGAGGCTGAAAGCTATTTCCTGCAGGCCAGAGAAACCGACCCGGCCAATCCCACGGCCGGCATCTGGCTGGCCGTTCTCAGCGAGCAGAAAGAGGATTTCCAGGCCGCCGTCAACTATCTGAAAGAAAGCAGGCAGGCGGACAAGGATCCCTCCATGTGCATGCGCCTGGGCTATTATCTCACGCAGTCAGGCAGGTACAGGGAAGCAGTGGCAGAGATGGAGGAAGGCTATAAACGGTGGCCGGAAAATGCCGAGATAGCCTATTTCCTGGCTCTTGGTCTGGACGACCTGCACCAGACGGCCCGCGCTCTGGAGATACTGAAAAAGACGCTGGAGGCCAGGCCGGATTACAGGGAGGCGCGCCTGCAGTACGCAGTAATTTCCGAACGTTCCGGCAGTTTTGAAGAGGCTGAAAAGAGCTTCAGGGAGCTTGTAAAAACCAGGCCGGAGGATTCCATGGTGCTGAACTATCTGGGATACTCCCTTGCCGACAGGGGTCTGAAACTTGATGAGGCCGAGAGTTTCATAAAGAAGGCAGTTGAGCTGGATCCTAAAAACGGGGCGTATCTCGATTCTCTTGGCTGGGTCCATTTCAGGCAGGGCAGGCATGTCGAAGCGTTGGGCGAGTTGAAAAGGGCCGTTTCGATGGTAGGCGAGGACGAAACCGTCTGGGAGCATCTGGGGGACGCATATTCCGTAACCGGAAGAACCAGGCAGGCCTGGTACTGCTGGAAGGTTTCCGGGTCCATAAAGCCAGGCCGAAGGGCGCTTGACGAGCGGATAACCGAATCCGAGAAAAAAATGCCGGATGCGGAACTGGCTTCACTGCTGATGGAATATCTGAGAACGGTACAGGACGGAATAAGGGAGTTTTCCGCCTTCTGCAAGCTGGCAGGGAAAATAGGAGGGAAGGAATTGAAATTCGACGGAATGATAACCTTCAAGAGCCCGGATTCCCTGACACTCGATATAATGGGTCCGATGCTGGTGCCTATGTGGAGAGCAAACCTTTCAGGTCGGCAGTTTGATATGGATGAGATGCCTCTGGAGGGTATAAAGCAGGACGACCTGTACTCCGCGGCACAACTGGTATTGGAAAGCTCCCGCCGGTATTTTTCGGGAGAGCTTTTTTTCATTCCGAGGACCGGGCTCGACTACAGCAGGTCAAAACGCAGGATACGGACTGAAAGGAACAGCATTTTTTTGGACAAAGACGCTGCAGCGGTGAGCAGTTTTCAATTGGCGGATGTCTCCCGTTTTCAGGTCAGACTGGATGGCAATAAGAACTTCAAAGGCCGTCTTATTCCTTCAATTTTTGAGTTTAAGTCGCCTTTTGTCTCGCTGAAGCTTACCATAGACAAGTGGACCGGCAAATTCCAGCCGGAACGGATACCGCTGCCGGAATAATACAGGTTTATATGATGATAGGTTTATACGTTGATATGTGCCGGCTTTACGTATCATCTTATCAACATATCATCTTATCACCGGGTTTTGCATGAAATTTCTGACATTAAAGTCTCCGGCCAAAGTGAACCTTTTTCTTGAGGTGACCGGGAAAAGACCCGACGGCTACCACCTGCTTGAGACGATATTCGCAAAGATCGGCATCTTTGACACGATAGTCGTCAGAAGAACCGGCAGGCCCGGCGGAATAAAACTTTCCGTGGACAGCAGGCACACAGGCGTGAAAATTGGAGCCGGCCCCGGGAACCTTGCATGGCGTGCGGCTGACGCCTTCAGAAAAGAATTCGGCATAGGGGAAGGCCTTGAAATACGGCTCAGTAAAAAGATACCGATTGGTGCGGGACTCGGCGGAGGCTCTTCCAACGCGGCCTGCGTCATGACAATCCTGGGCCGGCTTTTCGGGGTGGATTTCTCCGCAGGCCGGGACCATGCCCGCGTTTCAGGAATAGCCAGGTCGCTGGGTGCCGATATACCGTTCTTTCTTTCGCCGGCCACTTTCTGTCTGGGCAGGGGCATAGGGGACGAACTTTATCCTCTCGAAACGGTGGGAAAACTGCCGTTGATGGTCCTGGCCTATCCGGGAACGGTTCTCCCGACCGCCGTGGTTTACGGGAGACTGCGCCGTCCGTGCCTGAAATCGGCATTGACAAGCCGGGTTTCACTTCATAAACTTAAAACCGCACTTAAGAAAGGTGCTGTGCCCGGTGAATGGGGAAATGTGCTTTTTAACCGTCTTGAGGAGGCGGTTTTGCCTTTTAAGCCGGAAGTGCGCAGATTAAAGGAAGATTTTCTGGGTGCAGGAGCACGAACCGTTCTGATGTCAGGGTCCGGTTCGGCTGTATTCGCCCTTGTTCCGGACAGAAAAAGCGCCGTTAGTCTGGCCGGCAAAATCAGGAAACCCGGTCGGCAGGTTTTTGTTGCAGGCTTTCTTCGACACTGAATTTTGCAAAAAACAGATTCCGGACCAGGGTGAGCAACAGGGGCCCGATTCCTTTCCAAATAAGCATTAAAGGATGAGACGCTCCGTCGTTAAGGCGTTCAAAAAGTTCGGGACGCACAAGTCGGGGGGGGAATGGAAATAACCGAAATAAGGATACATCTCAGGGATGAGGAGCGCCTCAAGGCTTTTGCAACGGTGACTTTTGACAACTGTTTCGTGGTGCGGAATATGAAGGTGATAAACGGAAACAAGGGGGTCATACTTTGCATGCCTTCCCGGAAGATGCCGGATGGAACCCACAAGGATATAGTGCATCCCATCAATAACGAATTCCGTCATTATCTGGAACAGCACGTCATAGAAGCCTACAATAAAGAGGTCGTTGCCGCCAAAGGCAATCCTTACGGAAGAATAGATAAAGGCGAACCGGAGGACGGGCCGGATTCGCATGCTGCCGCAGACCAAAATTGATTCCCGGGTGGTGTAACGGTAACACAGCGCCCTTTGGAGGCGTTATTCATGGTTCGAGTCCATGCCCGGGAGCCCTGAACCACGTTGGGTTCAGGGCCATAAACCCTACG
>JBDRGJ010000083.1:0-7625 GCA_043817835.1 bacterium | reverse complement strand
GTGGATGAAGCGGCTTATGTCCAGTATTTCAGGCGCCAGCATGTCCACCCTCTGCAACAGTCGTTTCCGCATTTTCATTCAAATTCTCCCTAATATTCAGGCTCACTCGCAGTCACTCTGCCCTCTCCCCTATACCCCGGCCTTTGGCCGTACCCGAAACAGGGCCTCCGGCCTTCAAAGGGTGTCTACCCTTTTTTTAAAACGGCCCCCATCCCGCAAGCACCGGCCAGACCAGCAGTATCATGCACACTATCACAAGCCAGGCCTGCAGCTTCCAGGCCCACCTGAACCATGCCCATATCGGGACCAGGCCTATGTTCAGCACGGCCAGAGTTATGCCGTTCCATGGGATGGCGAAATTGATGAAGCCGTCGCCCAGCTGGAACGCCAGCACCGCCGTCTGCCTGGTTATTCCGAGCATATCGGACAGCGGCGCCATGATGGGCATGGACACCGCAGCCTGCGCGCTTCCGGACTGCAGGAACAGGCTCAGGAAGCACTGAACGCAAAACATGATCTGGACTGCCACAATTTTGGGGAAATATGAAATGGCTGAAACCAGGTAGTAAAGAATCGTATCCATCACAAGGCCGTCTTCCAGCATTATCTTGACGCCTCTGGCTACGCCTATTAAAAGAGCGGCCGGCATCATGTCCCTGGCGCCCGCTATGAATGATTCAACAGCTTTGTTGAAGCCTTTCTCCCCTATAAGTCCTGATATTATCCCCATCATGAAGAACAGCCCTGTCAGTTCCCTGATGCCCCACCTGTACGATGTCACCCCGACCGGAAGCATGATAAAACCCAGGCCCAGGAGAGTAAGAATTATGACGCGTCTTCTGGTGAGAGCCAATTCGGCCTCATTTGCGCCTGAAAGATAATTCAGGCGCATGGCCTGGTCGCTTTCGTAAGTTTCGCTGTATTCGGGATTTTTTTTGACCCTTGCCGCGTAGATGAGCACATAGACTATTCCCGCGCCCACCATGGCCGCCCAGACTATCATCCTGTATCCCATGCCCGAGAAAAGGGGCAGTCCCGCTATGCCCTGGGCTATCCCGACCGTGAACGGATTTAAAAAAGCCCCGCAAAAACCCAGAGCCGTGCCGAGATACACTATGGCAACGCCCACAATGGAATCGTAACCCATGGCCACGGCCATTGGCACGACAAGCGCCACAAACGGCAACACTTCCTCATACATCCCGAAAATGCCGCCCGCCAGGCCGAAAAGCGTCATCAGCACCGGTATGAGCACGGCCTCACGGCCTTTAAGCATGCGCGTGACTTTGTATATGCCGGCATTGAGCGCGCCGGTGTCCTTGATCATATTGAACGCCCCGCCGATGATAAAAATCAGGACGAGGATATCAGCGGCCTGCATCATGCCGTTGAAAGGAACCAGGGCCAGCGCAAAAAGCCCCTGCGACCTATGGGGTATGGCGTGATAAGTGCCTGGCACTGCCACCAGCCTGCCGTTGAAATCAGTCCTAAGGTATTCCCCTCCCGGCAGGATATATGTGACGGCGGCGGCAAGCGCGACTATGGCGAAGAGAATCACAAGCGGATGGGGAAATTCGATCTTTTTCAGCTTTTCGGACAGGGATATGCTCCTGCCCTCAGCCGGTCCGGGGTCGGGGTTCCGCATTAGCCTATTTTAACAGTTTGACAGCTGATAATGCATCTCCACTGCCGGCTTGAAAATCCGTTAAGTAAATGCTTTCCTATCTTCGGTGAGAAGGACACGCAGACCGGTTCCCGGAACAACCGGTTTTTCCTTAATAATATTGATATGACGCATGCAGCCAAGAATATATTTTCCGTACGCACGTATTTCCTGATCCTGTTACTGCTGGCCCTCATTTTTATCGGAACCATGTCAACGGCCTATTGGATACAGACATCGGCCCAGAACGAACTCCGGGTATCGCTCGACAGGGACCTTTCCCTGGTCACCATACTGCCGGGATGGCGCGACCGCTTCCGGCATTATGACCTGATATCCCGGCGCTATATCATCACGGGGGATAAGCCCTGGCATGCCGAAAGCGCACGCCTTCTGACCGAATTCCTGGAAACCAACACGCGGCTGCAAAAACTGCTGACCGAGACCGGAGAAATCGCGACGGAGCATGAGTTGAGCAAGCGCCTGGTGATATATCTCAAAAAAAGCAGGAAAGCCCTGTCTGAAAGGGAAAAGGGCCGGCTTTCAGACAAAGAAATCAAATCCTTATCCCATGCCGGAGAGCAATTCGACGCGATCATCGATATGATCGTACTGACAAGGGAAAAACGGGTGGACGAGCTGATTAAAAAAAGGGAGGAAGCCGACGCCGCCCTGGTCACATCGATTTCGCTTATAGCTTCCGCAGGCCTGACCGGAGTCCTGCTTCTGGCGCTTTACTTAAGATGGTATTTCGTAGACCCTATTGTAAAGCTGGAAAAATACCTGAATGCCTGGAAGCTTAACAAGCCGTGGGACCTGAAGTTGGCTAACACCGGTTAATAAATCAATAATTTTAACAGGCAGATAAATAAATTGGCAGACAATATAAACAGCCGGTTCTTACGGGAAACCGAGCTGGGAGAGATTAAAACGGCCCTCATGTCCGCCGCCAGCCATGAGTTCAACAACGCCCTGAGCGTGCTCAAGGGAGGGGTTTTCCTGCTTGAGGAAACAACCGCAAATCCGTCTGATACGGTCCGCCGGATTTATAAAATGATGGCCACAAACATCGATTATCTCACTATGGCGACATCGAACCTTCTGAACATGTCACGCATCGAAGCCGGGAAGTTCAGGCTGAACAGAAAGAAAACACTGGCGCGCGACGTTATAAAGGAATGCGAGAGGAGAATAGTGGAACTGGCGAACGAAAAAGACATCTCCATCCGGCTTGAGTTTCCCCCGCTTCCGTTAGCAGTGGACGCCGACCCCGAGGCTCTCACTATAGTCATAACGAACCTCCTGAGCAATGCCGTCAAATATACCCCTGCCAAAGGACACATTCTCATGGGGGTGGCGATGCCGGAAGGCACGTCCTCCGGGAACGGAAAGGTGCTGATTTTCTGCAAGGACACCGGCATAGGCATTTCCGAAGCCGACCAGAAGAAGATATCCTCCGATTTTTACCGCGCAAAAAACACAGAGAAAGACGTCAAAGGGTTCGGCATAGGATTGTCCATAGCCCGCAAAATAATCGAAAGCCATGGCAGCAGACTGGAACTGGAAAGCGAGCCCGGAGAGGGCTCCGTCTTCAGCTTCCTTCTCCCTTTGTGGAAAGCCGCTGAACATGAATCCGGCGGAGAAATGGAGAATATGACATGAAGATAACCCTGCGGCTTATTCTTTCTCTCGTAGTGACTGTAATCATCGTGGCGGCTGTTTTCTCGTTCATGCAGGTACGCCAGGAAAAGCGCAGCGCTACGGACGAACTTGAGCACCGCTCCAGAATAATCGCGGAAAGTCTTCAGGAAAGCGCGGAGCCATATTTCGCGCAGGGGAAAGTGCAGGAACTGCGGCGGCTCGCGCAGAAAATCACCGGCAGGGAGCGGGTGTCCGGAATCACAATTTTCAACGAAGACATAAAGGCCATAGTTGTGACACCGTCGCTGAACTGGAAAAATTCAGGCGCCGCGGAAATTGCCTCCACGGTCATGCGGACTTCCGGCGCCGCTTCCGCCCCGGCGGACATCGCCGGCAAGAAACATTTCGTTTACGGGGTTCCGCTGCAGGCGTCCGGAGGCAAAAAAGGCGCTCTCCTCCTTTTCATTCCGGCGGACCACATCGGATCCAGGCTCTCCGTCATCTGGAGGAACAATTTCCTGCGTGCGTTCGTGCAGATAGTCCTGATTTCGCTCATCACGCTGACCGTAGTCAAATGGAGCATAACCGGGCCGGTGGCGCAGCTCGCCGACTGGATGAAACAGGTGCGCACGCAGGGAACGGCGGCGGGCGACATGCCCGGCGCCGATATCTTTGCCCCCATACTGAGAGAAGCCTCCCGCTTCGCCAGAAGCCTCACCGTGGCCAAGGCCGCAGCCGAAGAGGAAGCCCGCCTGCGGGAAGAAGTGGCCTCACTGTGGACCGCTGAAAGGCTTAAGCAGCACATCTCCACCAAGCTTGGCGATAATCCCCTGTTCGTTGTGTCCAACAGGGAACCCTATATGCACATCAGGAAGGGCAACAAGATGGAGATCACTGTTCCGGCTAGCGGAATGGTGACCGCCATCGAGCCTGTTTTGAGGGCGGCAGGGGGTACCTGGATAGCCCACGGAGCCGGCAGCGGCGACAGGGAGACCGTGGACCGGCATGACAGGATAAGAGTCCCCCCCGACGAGCCGGGATACACGCTTCGCAGAGTCTGGCTGACCAAAGAGGAGGAAAACGGGTATTACTACGGTTTTTCCAACGAAGGGCTCTGGCCGCTGTGCCACATAGCCCACGCGCGCCCCCTGTTCAGAGCAGAGGACTGGCGGCAGTACGAGGCAGTAAACCTGAAATTCGCCGGCGTCGTGGCAGAGGAAACACGCGCAGTGGAAAACCCCTGCATCCTGATCCAGGACTATCATTTCGCGCTCCTGCCCAAGATGATAAAGCAGCTGCGGCCCGATGCGCGCATAGCCATCTTCTGGCACATCCCCTGGCCCAACCCCGAGGCTTTCGGGATATGCCCGTGGCAGAAGGAGCTTCTGGACGGTATGCTGGGAGCCGACATACTCGGCTTCCATATACAGTACCACTGCAACAACTTTCTTGACACGGTAGACCGGGTCCTGGAATCCAGGATAGACTGGGAGCATTTTTCAATCAGCCGTCTCGATCACACCACTATGATCAAGCCCTTCCAGATAGGCATCGCCCCGCCCCTTGAAACAAGAAATGCCGGCTTGGACAAGGCCTCCCTGCTCAGGGAACTGGGGGTTAAGGCGGAATTAATGGGAGTGGGAGTGGACAGGATAGACTACACCAAGGGCATAATAGAGCGCTTTCAGGCTATTGAAAAACTGCTGGAAAAATATCCGGAATACAGGGAGAAGTTCACTTTCGTGGAAATAGGAGCGCCGAGCCGCACGCTTATAAAACGCTACCACGACCTCATTTCCGAAGTCACCGAGGAATGCGACAGGATAAACTGGAAGTTCCAGACCAGGGAGTGGCGTCCCATCGTTCTTATACCCAGGCACCACAGCCACGCTGAAATAGAGCCTTACTACAGGGCGGCCGATCTGTGCCTGGTCACCTCCCTTCACGACGGCATGAACCTCGTGGCGAAGGAATTCGTCGCCGCCCGCTCCGATTCGGGAGGAGTGCTCATCCTGAGCCGGTTCACCGGGGCTTCCAGGGAACTCCAGGATGCCCTTATAGTGAACCCTTACGACGCCGAGCAGACAGCGGAAGCGCTCAGATTCGCCCTGGAAATGCCGGAGGAAGAAAAGCGGGAAAGGATGGAGCGGCTTAGAAAAACGGTCAGGGAAAACAACGTCTACAGGTGGGCGGGAAGGCTTATAGGCGAACTTGCGGACATACGTATAAACAGCGGCACGGAGGTCCCGGTTTGAAAAAACTTACCCGGGACATTCTGGCTGCTGCCATAGACGGTAAAAAGGGCATCCTGCTGATGGTCGATTTCGACGGAACGCTGAGCCCCATCGCGAAAAGCCCGGCAAGCGCGGTTTTGCCGGAAAGCGCAAAAAAGCCGCTGGCAAGGGTTGCTTCCTGCAGACATGCTGCGGCGGCAGTTATCAGCGGCAGGCCTCTGGCGGACATAGCCGCCAGGGTGGGAATCCCCGGCATAATCTACTGCGGAAGCCACGGGCTGGAGGCGCACGGACCCGGAATAGAATGGAGCAGGGGCAGCAAAAATCCCTCCATGGAGCTTGCGGACATAATGCGGTTTTTCCGCGAAAAGCTTCAGGGCATAAAAGGCATATTCTTTGAAGAAAAAGGGGATTCTTCCGCCCTCCACTACCGCAATTGCGGAAAGACCGGGCTTGAACGCCTCCTTGACTCCCTGGCCGAAGCCGAAAAACGCGGCCTGATGAACGGATTGCGGGTCAAACCCGGAAAAAAAGTGCTGGAGTTCTGCCCGAACGAGCTTTACGTTTTTGACAAGGGCTTTGCCGCGGGCATGCTTATTTCCCATTTTGCGGATTATTTTCCGATAGCGGTCGGAGACGACAGAACGGATGAGGATATGTTTAAAGCCGTGGCAGGCAGGGGAATAAGCGTGGCTGTCGGGAAAAAAAGCAATTTGTCCGCGCAGTATTATCTGGCCGGACCCGGGAAGACGGCGGAAATGCTTGACTGGCTGGCGCAGAGACTGGAGGCGCAATGCTGAAAAGGGCAAGCGATCCTTTCCGCTTCGTATCCAGGATGGCCCTTACACTCGTCACCGGCAGGCAGGCGGCGAATCTGAGGGAACTGGCCGATGGCATCAAAGAGGCTCCGGACCAGGTCATATACCACCATACGCACCGTTTCCTTTTCCATCACCAGCACCTTGTTCCCGAGCCCCCCAACGACTTCGCCTTCTGGGCAGGACAAACGCTGGGGGATACGGCCGTGTCCGAAGCCCTGGCCTCGGTCAACACGGTCAGGTTCCTGACAATAGGGGAACTCCGGCATACGCTGTTCGAAGCAGTCATGAGAACGAGCGATGAAGAAACGCTGCAAAGGCGCGTGCGACCGGGGCAGGAATTCCATTTCCTGCGCTCGTCCGTTTTTATAGTGCCCACCGGCCTGGAAGCCTGGGACCTGAACGAATTCCGCTCGTGCCTGAATAGAATCAGCACTCATTCCCTCTACCACCATATTTTCGAGGACCGCATGATGTCGCCGCTCGGCATGGACGATTTTTCCAACTGGCTGGTCAACGCGCTCGGCGAGAAGGATATTGCCGACGCGCTGTCCAAGATGGATCCCTATACCCAGACGCTGGAAGGGCTCAGAAAAAAAATAACAGAAATCCTGGATCGCAAAATAGCGGAGGAAACCGATGGCGCGGCTGGATGACTACATCCCTGTGGCCGGCAGGCACGTCATAGAAGACCTATGGCGCGTTGCGGACAGGCTCAAAGGCAGATCCGTGGTCCACGTAAACTCCACCGCAGTGGGCGGCGGGGTGGCCGAGATACTCAGCCGGATGATTCCCCTGCTGAAGGATCTGGGTCTGGACTGCAGATGGGAGGTCATGAGAGGCGGAGAGGACTTTTTCACGGTCACCAAGAAAATACACAACGCCCTTCACGGGAGCACGGCGGACATATCACCCAGGGAACTGCAGACCTACCGTGAGACGGCCGAAGCCAACCTGGCCTCCCTGAACCTTGACGCTGATTTCGTCTTCATACACGACCCCCAGCCCGCCGCTCTGATCAAGGCGCGCCGGGGAGACAGTAAGTGGATATGGAGATGCCATATCGACCTGTCGAATCCCGCCGCGGAGGTGTGGGCCTTTCTCGAGGACTACGTCCGGCAGTATGACGCCTCTGTTTTCTCATCTCCCGGCTTCGCCAGGAAAATGGATATTCCGCAGGTGCTGATACCACCCAGCATCGACCCCCTCAGCGAAAAAAACCGCGAGATGGAACCCTCCGAAATAGCACAAATCATGGACAGGCTCTGC
>JBDRGJ010000082.1:0-4679 GCA_043817835.1 bacterium | reverse complement strand
AATGTAAAGAAGCGTTGGACTCACTACACTAGATGAAACATTTAGTCTACAGCCTTCTCCCCTATATTAAACCCTACCGCACGCGTTTCCTGCAGGCCGGGCTGGCCATGGCAACTGTCGCCGGACTGCAGGGCGCCGCAGTTTATCTGCTTGGCCCCATCGTGGACAGCGTTTTCATACAGAAACAGCCTAAAATGCTCATGGACGTCGTCGTTCTGCTTCCGACGATTTTCCTCCTGAAAATGGCAGCCGGCTACACCCAGGCCTATCTTATGAGCTGGATAGGGCAGAAATCGGTACAAAATATCCGCTACAGGCTTTTCAGCCATCTGCACGACCTGTCGGTGGAGTTCTACTGGCGCAAGCGCTCCGGCGAGATCATGTCCCGGGTCATAAATGACCTCTCCAGCGTACAGTCAATGCTGCAGTTCCTTCCTCTTTACCTGGTGCGCGACACCCCTCACCATAACCGTGCTGCTCTTCGTTTTGTTTTATATCCACTGGAAATTCGCCCTGCTGGCGCTGCTGTTCCTGCCCTTCACCGGAATAGTTCTTTCCGTGCTGGGAAAAAAGATGCAGACGGCCGGTTCCCGGTCGCAGACGATAGTGGGGGAGATATCCCACCACTTCCAGGAAAGTCTGCAGGGCATGACGGTGGTAAAAGCTTTCAATTATGAAAAAGGTGCCATAAACAAATTCGGTCTAAAAAATAACGAACTTTTCAGTCAGATGATGAAATACCTGCGGGCAACGGCCCTGTCAGGTCCGCTTATGGAATTCGGAGGAAGCATCATTCTTACTCTGATGGTCTATTACGCCGGCGTTGAGATTTTCGCCGGACGGCTGACTCCCGGAAAATTTTTTTCTTTTCTGGCCGCTTTCTTTGCAGCTTACGGTCCTCTCAAGAACATCGCCAATTCCAATTCCACCTTTCAGATGGGGATGGCTTCCTGGGAACGCATCCTCCAGCTCCTGGAGGAAAAGCCGTCAATGAAACTCCCTTCTTCTCCCAGGCCAGTGGCGCGCCTTGAGGGAAGAGTGGCGTTGAAAAACGTGCGCTACAGCTACCCGTCCGGCGCCCGGCCGGCTCTCGACGGGCTGGAACTGGAGATAAAACCGGGGGAAGTGGTGGCTTTCGTCGGACCCAGCGGCTCCGGCAAGACCACCCTGGTGCATCTGCTTCTGCGACTCTTCGACCCGCTAAGCGGAGTTGTGCTCTATGACGGGACAGACCTGCGCGAACTGGATATACGGCAGTTGAGAGACCACGTAGGTCTGGTTACCCAGGAGACCGTGCTTTTTGACGATACGGTTTCAGGCAATATCTCCCTGGGCAGGCCCCAGGCCACAAAAGAGGATGTATTGGAAGCGGCCAGAGCCGCTGACGCCCATGATTTCATTTCCGGACTTGCGCACGGTTACGATACGCCGCTGGGAGAGCGCGGGGTTAAGCTATCCGGCGGACAAAGACAGCGGCTCGCCATAGCCAGGGCTCTGCTCAAAAAACCATCGGTGCTTATTCTCGATGAAGCGACCAGCAACCTCGACACGGCCAGCGAGAAGTATGTCCAGCAGGCCCTGGAAAAAGTCCTTGCCGGCAGGACCGTTATAATGGTTGCGCACCGTCTTTCGACGGTCAGGAATTCGGACAGGATTTTTGTGCTCGACAGGGGACGCGTTGTCGAATCGGGGAAACACATTGATCTCATAAAAACCGCCGGTGTCTACCAGCGCCTCCATGATATGCAGTCCGGGACCGGAGATGAAGAACCGGAGCAGAACCTGGTGCGCTGACAGCTTCCGAACTTTTCGCCGTGACGATTGAGAATGACTGACTTGGAATAACGGGAACTGCAAGCTAGTGCTCTGACCGGATAATACCCGATGTTTTGGAAGCCCGAACCTGTGCTGAGTTCGAGGCGCGAGGAGAGAGCATAGCATGGGCTATGTGAGCGACGGCCCGAAGTTCCGGATTGCGTAGATTCGGGACGTCCCAAACCTACAGATTTTTGATGTTTGGGACGAGCAACGAAGAAATCGGCCAGGGGCGGGCTTCCCCACCCCTGACAATTTTGCATATTTTTTAAGCAAAATTTATAAGGAATGGGCTGGGTGCTTTTGGCCTGCCTGCCCGACAACTGACAGGCGGGCGCCTTTGCGCCGCTTGGCTTACATACCACCGGTATGCTCGCCTCGCGTCGCTTCGGCTCGGCTCCAAAATCGCCCAGCCAAAACACCGGATATTATCCGGTCAGAGCACTAGTACTGGTTATGGGATTCAACGAACTGCTGGAAAAATTCAAGAACTACGCATCACACGTCGAAAGCGATCTTCTGCAGAAGGCCTATCAGTTCTCGCAGGAAGCCCATTCCAATCAGAACAGGGCCTCCGGCGAACAATATTTCGTGCATTGCACCACAGTGGCCGAAATACTCACGGATTTCAAAATGGACCTGCCGACCGTGGCGGCGGGACTGCTGCATGACATACTGGAGGATACCCCTGTCTCCCCCGAAACATTGACAGCCGAGTTCGGCCCGGAAATAACGAGCCTTGTGCAGGGAGTGACTAAGCTGGAAACTCTCAAGTTCTCATCGATCGACGAGGCTCAGGCGGAGAACTGGCGCAGAATGATCCTTGCGACCGCCAAGGACATAAGGGTCATACTGATAAAGCTGGCCGACCGTCTTCACAACATGCGCACCCTGGAGTATCTCCAACCGGAGAAACGGATGCAGATCGCCCGGGAAACCTTCTCGCTTTACGCTCCCCTGGCCCAGCGCCTCGGGATGTTCCAGCTCAAATCCGAGCTCGAGGACCTCTCTTTCAGGCACCTGCACCCCGACGAATTTGCCGAATTGTCGGCCAAGGTGCAGTCTCAGATCACCGCAAGGGAAACCGCGCTGGAAGGCTTCAAGAAAGAAATTGAAAAACATCTTGCCGGTCCCGGAATACAGTACAGGGTGCTCTCCAGGACGAAAAACCTCTTTTCCATCTACAGAAAGATGGAACGCCAGAAAAAGCCTTTTGAGGAAATTCAGGATTCCCTGGGCATAAGAATAATAACAGACACCATCGCCAATTGCTACGCTCTCCTGGGGATGGTGCATTCTGTTTTCAAGCCGGTTGCCGGAGCCTTTACGGACTACATCGCCATCCCGAAAATGAATCTCTACCAAAGCCTGCATACGACCGTGGTGGGCCCTTCTGGAGACATAGTCGAAATCCAGATAAGGACTGATGAGATGCACCGCACTTCCGAGTACGGCATCGCCGCCCACTGGCGCTACAAACTGGGGGACAACCGCCGCGACGCGCACATGGATGAAAAACTGGATTGGCTCCGCCAGTGGATAGAATGGCTGCAGGATCTGACCAGCCCGAGAGAGTTTCTGGAAAGCCTGGAAACCGACCTGGATCTGCGCCAGGTCTTCGTATTCACCCCGAAAGGAGAAGTCAAAGCGCTGCCCGTCGGCTCAACCCCGCTGGATTTTGCATACGCCGTTCACTCCGACATAGGTAATACCTGCGTCGGCGCAAAGGTGAACAATAAGATGGTGAAACTGGATTACGAACTTAAAAGCGGCGATATCTGCGCGATAGTAACACGGAAAAACAGCGTTCCCCGAAAGGACTGGCTTCAGATCGTTAAAACAGCCAGGGCCAGGTCCAAGATACGCCACACCCTCAAGGAAAAAGGGCTGAGCCTGGAGTAACCGCATGGACACAACGGACATTCTTTCTTCTTCCGGACAGCCCCAAACTGCGGTAAAATGCTGGCACTGTGCGCGGACGCTGGACCCCGGCGATAATTATTGCCGGCACTGCGGCAAAGGGCAGGGCCTCCACGCACCGTGGTGTTATAAACACTGGGGCATAATATTTCTCACTTTTTTTGCAGTCGGTCCCTTTTCGCTTTTTTTTGTCTGGCGTTCCCCCGTCCTGTCTCCCCTGGCCAAAAAGATTTACACTGCCGCGATACTGATTTTCACCTGGCTCATAATCCGTGGAATTTACAATTTCTGGCTTGTTCTGCGTCCTTTTTTCAGCCTTGGAAGCCAATTGCAACAATTACAGTTCTGAACAAATTACAAAAAGAAGACGTTGTGAAAAGAATCGGGCCGGACAAGGGCGGTCACTGGCAAGGCATTGAAGTAATGCCTGATTATTCAGATAAGGTTAAATAATATGAACAATTTCCAGGAGGTGGCTAAATGACCGGCCAATCGCCCAAAAATTCCGGCCCCGGCTCAGAAATTGCCATCTACCGGACCGAAGACGGCAAGAGCCACATCCAAGTTCGCATTGAGGGCGAGACAGTTTGGCTCTCACAGCGTCTTCTTGCCGATCTCTACAAAATCGGCGTGAACACGGTAAACCACCATATTAAGAGCATTTACGATGAAGAGGAGCTTTCGCCCGAGGCAACTATTCGACAATATCGAATAGTTCAAACCGAGGGCGGAAGGCAGATCAAACGACTGGTGGAACATTACAATCTCGATATGATCCTTGCTGTCGGCTACAGGGTGCGGTCGCAACGGGGCGTTCAGTTCCGCCAGTGGGCGACCGAGCGCCTGCGCGAATACCTCATCAAAGGGTTCACGCTGGACGATGACCGTCTGAAGGGTCGTGACCGCATTGCGGATTACTTCGACGAATTGCTGGCCCGCATCCG
>JBDRGJ010000081.1:0-4677 GCA_043817835.1 bacterium | reverse complement strand
CCAGGAAGCCGTGAAGCATGGCCTGTTTTTCCGGGGCACTTTCCCTTTCAGCCTCGCGCACGGCGACAAAGAGATAGCCAAAACCCTGAAGATCTTCGGCAAAATACTGAAAGTTTACAAGAAAGCGATAAAAAGCGGCGGCTACGCCTCTTTCCTCGTAGGCGAGCCGGTAAAGCCCGTATTCAGGAAATATAACTAAAATGCAGAACTTCTGCCTTCTCCGTGTTTTTTTGGTCTCAGAAGTGCAGCGTTATCCGGGCCACCCGGATGTTGCAGCGACATGAAGGTTCTGCGTGGACGTTTTGCCCGAAGGTTTAACATTTGAGGCGTATCTTGAAATAGTCTTGACCATATCAAGATAGATATGTAAGATAGTCAGATGATAAAAAGAGAACTTTATAAAAGCGTTTGGGCTTCCATCTCTGCTGATAAGCAGATGGTTTTCTTGTCCGGCCCCAGACAGACCGGGAAGACAACTTTTGCGCGCGAGGCAGCCAAGTCCTTCGCAAATAGTCTTTATTTCAATTGGGATGTAATATCCCATAAGCGGCAGCTGGTGGAAAACCCGTATTTCTTCACGGAACTTACCAGGAAAGATTCCTCGCAGCCGCTTGTTATATTCGACGAGATACATAAATACAGCGATTGGAAAAACTACCTTAAAGGCGTTTACGACGGGCATTCCAGCGATTACAAGTTTCTGGTTTCGGGCAGCGGCCGCCTTGACCTCTACCAAAAGCGCGGCGATTCCCTCGCCGGCCGCTATTTCCACATGCATATGTTTCCTTTTACCATGGCGGAACTGTCCAAAGCCCGCAGGAAATTCTCCGCCTTCGCCCGCGCCCCGCTTGCTGACTTTAATTTAAACAACAGTTCCGCAACAGCCGGCCTGCTTGAAACGCTTTTGCGCGTAAGCGGTTTCCCCGAACCGTTCGTAAAAGGGAAAACTGAATTCTGGAGCCGCTGGTCTGCCAACTATTTAAAACAGGTTGTAATGGAAGATATACGGGATCTGGCGGATCTTAAAAAAACAGATACGGTAGAGCTGCTCTTCTCCCTGCTCCCTTCAAGGGTGGGCGGCCCGGTTTCAATAAACAACCTGGCTGCGGATCTGCGCTCTAATTTTGACAGTGTTGACCGCTGGCTTTCGCTTTTTGATTCTTTTTTCCTTACTTTCCGTATATCGCCCTGGAGCGCCAAGATCTCCCGCTCGATCCTTAAAGAGAAAAAAACTTACCTCTATGACTACCCCGAAATCCCCGACCCGGCCGCCAGGCTTGAAAATCTGATAGCCGTTGAACTTAAACGCGCGGTTACCACCTGGACCGAACTTGGTTACGGCCGGTTTTCTCTGCACTATCTTAGAAACAAAGAAAAAGAAGAAGTGGACTTCCTTATCGCGGATGGCAATACTCCGTTTCTGATCGCGGAGGTTAAGCTGTCCGATGATTCCGTTTCGCCCAGCCTGTTAAAGTTCCAAAACATGTTGGGGGTTCCCGCAGTGCAATTGGTGGGTAAAAAAGGGATCTTTAAATATAAAGAAAACGGTAAGCACCGTATCCTTGTTGTAAGCGCGCATAACTGGCTCTCTTCGTTGCCGTAACGGCTTCTCCGGCCCGGTGACTCGCGTTCCAAATCCCGCCCCATCAAGTAATTGTATGCGTCCCCCGGAATTAAAAAGCCCGGTTCGGTGTAATTTGACTGAAGCGATATATCCAAATTGCTATAATAACTATATTATTGGCCAAGCCATGCGCCATAAGTGTGCGTAAAGGTACCTGGTGCTTTTTGGCCTAAATGGAATCGCTAATTCCATAAATGGCCCATAAATGGAGTTGGCGTTTCCAAAAAATACCTGCTGCGCGCGTGGATCGACTACCGCGGGCGTGAAAACAAGTTGTTTTACTGGCGTACGCCAAAAGGTCTTGAGGTGAATTTTATCGTTTATGGCGAAGATGGCTTATTTGCCATTGAAGTAAAGAATTCCTCCAGGATATATCCGGAGAGTCTGAAAGCGCTTGAGGCATTCAAGCAGGATTACCCTGAGGCAAAATGTCTGCTTTTATACAGAGGTTCTGAGCGGCTTAAGAAAGGGAATATCTTGTGTCTCCCTTGTGCCGGTTTTTTATCCGCTCTAAAGCCCGAAGTCTCGATCTGTTGATCCAGGAAATACAACTAAAATGCAGAACTTTTACCTCATACGCTGGCTGAAAGAGAATAGCGGATTGGCCCCGGATATCATGGACAGTCTGAAGTTCGAGCTGGATAGGCGCATCTATTCTTACGGCGCCCAGTTCGCCTATCCGTATGAAAGATCGGCCGTCGAACGCAGACTCGCCGCCGCCAGATCGGTGTTCCGGGAAGCCGTTCTTCCGTTCAAAAAAACCGGCGCCGAGGCTCCGGGGGGAAGTTCAGCGGTCAGGATCTCCTCGAACGCCTACTTCGGCTTCAGTTCGGCCCTGGCTGAGCAGGGGTTCAGCGTGTTCAACGCGCCGTGGGCCATGGGCCGCGGCGAACTGGGTGACGCCGGGCTTTACCGCCGCATACGGGCGGTCAGGTCATTCCTTGAGACAGCTGACTTCAAAGGGCTTCTCACCGCCGAGTTCGCGGCTGAAATGCGGGGTTTGAAGACCGGACTGAAAGAATACTATCAGCGCGCCGGCATTACCGCTCTTGTGGTCCCTTTCGATCAGCCGGTCTTTGAGCGGCTGGCGATAAAGATATTTAAAGAACTGGGCAAGCCGTCTTTTATCTCCCTTCACGGCCTTCCGGGAAGATATAACAACCTTGATGACAACAGGACGGACTATCTCCTTGTCTGGGGGGAGAAGATAAAAGAATATTACGCGCGCGCCGGTATCGCCCCGGAAAAGATCCACGTCACCGGCCATCCCAGCTATAAAACCCTGACCGCGGGAGCTCCGCGGTTCTCGCCGGGGAATGTCCTTGTGATAAGCAAATCCATCGGCGGCGCGCAGCACAGCGCGGAGGAAATATTAAGCGACAGGGGAAACAGCGTTCTGTATCTTTATTCCGCGCAGCGGGCGCTTAATAAGATCGGTGTCCGGAAAGCGCGCCTGCGGCTTCATCCTTCCGAGTCCGCCCGGTGGTACAGGCGGTTCCTGGACGATAAATTCTTCGCGATAGATAAAGAACCTCTCCCGGCCTCACTGGCAAGGTCCTCTCTCGTCATAGGTCCGACCTCCACGGTATTCCTTGAAAGCCTGCTCGCGGGGGTCAACTACCTGGTCTACGAGCCGGCCGTCAACGGTCTGGATACGGTTAACTATCCCCTGGTACCGCCGTTTGACGGTACGGAACGGGACGTCCCCGTCGCGCAAACCGAAGAGGCGCTGCAAACAATGCTGAACGCCCGGGCCTGTGTAGACTCCGGCGCGCTTGCCGGGTACATTAAAACGCCGTTCGATCTGTCTATCGTAGCGAAGCTGGTGTCTGATAAGGCTTAACCTATGTCCGTATCCGTTAAAAAACGTTTATTCGTGTCGCTTTGCTCGAACACCATGCGTTCGGGGATGAGCTTTCTTACCGGGCTTGTCATAGCCAGGGGTCTGAACCCCGCCGGATACGGGGACCTGACTTTTCTTCTGGGCAGTTTCGTGGCTATCCGCTCCCTGCTGGACCTGGGCACCGCGAACGCGTTCTACACTTTTATTTCCCAGGCGCGGCGTCCCGTGAGATACTATACGTTCTACGGACTTTGGCTGGTCGCGCAATTCTTTATTACCATAGTTGTCGTCGCGCTGCTCCTGCCGGAGGCTTTGCTTGTGAAGATCTGGCTGGGACACAGCCGGCCGGTTATTCTGCTGGCTTTCGCCGCCTCCTTTTTTCAGCAGCAGCTTTGGCAGACGATCAACCAGATCGGCGAGGCGTCCAGAAAGACCGTAAAGGTCCAATATTTGAACGTCTCACTTGCGGCGGTCTATCTTTGCGCGGCCTTTTTTCTCTCCTTCTCCGGGGCTATTTCGGTGAGTGCCATTCTTATCACGCTGATAGTGCTGTATTGCCTTGCCGCGCTGCTTTCCATACGCGTGCTCAGCCCCTTCGATCCGGCCCCTGAGCCGGCGTCAGGAGCCATTACACCGGGGCAGATGTTCGAAAAATACCGGGCATACTGCTTCCCGCTGGTTGCACTGTCCCTTGTCGGTTTTGCCTACGACTTTTCAGATAAATGGATGCTTCAGCGTTTCGGGGGGGCGAATCAGCAGGGGTTCTACCAAGTGGCTTATCTGCTCGCGTCGATAAGCATCCTGGCGACCACTTCCACCCTCAATATTTTCTGGAAAGAAACCGCCGAGGCGATAAAACTGCAGAATACGGCGAGGGTGTACCATATTTTCTGTAAAGTTTCGCGGGGACTTTTTATGTTCGGCGCGGTTTTGTCCGGTTTTCTCATACCCTGGAGCGGGCAAATAGTCAGCGTTTTTCTGGGGAAGGCGTACTCCCCCGCGGGACCGGTGCTGACCTTGATGCTGCTTTACCCGGTACATCAATCCCTGGGCCAGATAGCGGGCACCATGCTGCTGGCGGGAGAGCGGACCAAGCAATATCTGACCGTTTCCGCCGGGTTCATGCTTCTCAGCCTGCCGATCTCGTATCTTATGCAGGCGCCTTCCGAGGGTCTGTTGGTGCCCGGCTTAAATCTCGGGGCTGTGGGAA